>WHTT01000002.1 GCA_009377605.1 Luteitalea sp. | reverse complement strand
CTTAGGGGACATTTCTATTTCGCTCGCGAGGGGACATTATCACTTCGCTTCAACACGTTCCGGTTGAGCCCCGCTCCTCTTTTGCCACCATGGCTTTCCCGCGTCCTGGATGCCCTCGGAACGAACGGCAAGAACAGGTCCTGGCGGCCGACCAGGGGCAATTGGCGGAGATATGAGTTCGCCAAGTTCACCCCTAAAACACCCTTAATTAAAGCTAACGAAATTGGTGCACCTTCAAACGCAGCGGTGCCTGGTGCGACCACGTCTGCCTGGCGAGCCGCAACTGAGTGTCGCTAGAGGTCTTGCCCCTCGCACGGTGTCAGCGATCGCCACGGCGTTCTCTGCGGTGGCGTAGTCCCCGCAGTGTGACGTTAGGGAGCCGCACTTGTGGCTAGTTGGGCCCGTGCGCGTTTGAGTTGCGTGTCCTCTCCATCCCATAGCCTCTCCGGGCACAGCCGCTCTTCAATGTCCGGCTGCACGCCCCGCCTCTCGAGATTCGTGCCCTGCCAAGTGAAATACGCAGCGACAGGCAGGAGGACGCGATACCCGACGCCAACCTTGAAGGCGCTTGTGGCGACGAGTCGGCCGGCGGTCTTCACGCCGATAAGTGTCGCGAGGCGGTACTCCGACGCGAAGGCCGCGACCATCTCCGCAGCGCTGGCCGAGTGCTCGTTGATCAGCATCACGACGTGGCCGTGATGGGGCTGAACACCGAGACCTTCAGTGAACACCGCGACGGATCGACCAGCCATGCTGAAGCGGAAGATGAGAGGAAGCACCCCGAGCTTGGACGAGGGGATGTGGTCGAACCGCGGAAGGCGTTCCTTCTCGTAGCCCTTGCGCATCTGAGCGGCGCTGACGCTGTAGCCGACACCCCGTTTGTCCGCGCACAGATGGCTCATGAGTCGAAGGCCGCCGATGCCGCCACCGGTGTTGCCGCGCAAATCGAAGATGAGTCGTGAGTACCCCAAATCTCGCACGGCCCGACTGATATCGCGCGCCACGTCCATCCCGAGGATCCCTGGGAACATCGTCACGCGGATGAGGCCGATGTCCGGACTCAATTTTGACGCGGTCACGACCTGATCCGGTACGACAATCGGGCGCTGCTTCCCGCTCGGCTTCTGCGTAGAGCGGTGCGGCACGAGTCCACGCCCGCAGCCAGGCGAGTCGATCGGCTTCTTTCAGGATCCGCGCCGCGTCGGTCTCCGGCTGTGCTGATGAGCTGAGGACGACCCCGAGGATCAGGGCCGCGCGCCAGATCATGCCCCTCTCCCATATGCTGAGCTTCAGGCAGGTCACAAACCACTATACAGTGGCACAGCAATCATGATGTGCTCGCTCGTGCCAAGAGGCGGGCCTAAAGAGCCCGGGGCGCCCGTGCAGACACCGGAACAGCCGACCTTCAGCGTAGCTGTTGACAGCCTACAGCTTTGGGCTTATCTTGCATCTGTAGAGACGCAACATGTCTGATCCCAAGGCTGACGTACCGTACGGCACGCTGGATTTGCTCGTGCTCAAGACCTTGCAAGCCATTGGGCCGATGAACGGGTATCGGCTGGCGCGACGGATCGAGCAAGTTTCGGAAACGTTCTGCGTCTGAACCAAGGCTCGATCTATCCCGCGTTGCTGCGCCTCCAGCAGAAAGGCTGGATTCGTACGCAGTGGGGTGTGTCGGAGACGAAGCGCCGGGTCAAGGTCTACTCGCTCACGAACGCGGGCGCGAAGCAGGTGCAGCGAGAGGTCGCCAACTGGGAGCGGACCAGCGCCATGGTGGCGCGTTTTCTGGAGTCGCTGTCATGAGTCTCCGCGCGTTCGTGGCCCGCGTACTCGGACTCGTTCGTAGCCGGCAGGTCGAGCGCGAACTGCACGACGAGATTGTGGCGTATCTGGAGCAAGCGGAACTGGACAACCTCCGCGCCGGCATGTCACCGGAGGAGGCCCGCCGGGCCGCGCGACTGCGCTTCGGCGGTGTGGAGCAGGTGAAAGAAATGCATCGCGACGGTCAACGATTTCGTCCGCTGGCGGATGTTGTTCAGGACGTCAAGTTCGGATTGCGATCCATGCGGAAACAACGGGCCTTCGCGGCAGCGGCCATCGTGACGCTGGCGTTCGGGATCGGAGCCAACGTCGCCATCTTTAGTGTGGTCTACGGTGTGCTGCTGAAGCCCCTGCCCTTCCCCCACCCGGACCGGGGCAGGGCTTCGGCCCTGCCCTGGATCCTAGACGGATCCTCGCATGCAAGCCGTTTGATACTCCCACCTTGAGCATCTCACTTACGCTAGATTTTAATTGGGTGATTTGGAGCCGGCGATCGGACTCGAACCGATGACCTGCTGATTACGAAAAGCAGGTCTCGGCATTCATCACACACGCGCGTTTCCGCATAGGCCCGCAAACACTGGCGATTCGTGCTACACTCTACGCTGTGGCACGCACCATTCCGCATCCGCGCGCTACCCATGCGCTACCCAGAGCTCGGCAGGCATGGACTGCTGACCCCAATCAGCACGCCCTGACGATCAAGCGCATTCAGGAGCTCAAGCCACGCCCCACGCGCTACATCGTGTGGGACAGCGAGCTCCCGGCGTTCGGCGTGAGGGTGAGCCCTGCGGGCAGGAAGACCTACCGCCTCGGCTACCGGCTCCCATCGGGGCGCTATCGCTGGGCGAATCTCGGGCGCGTGGAAGCCGTGACGCTCGACCAGGCGCGACGCAAGGCGAAGCGGTATCTCGGGCTGGTCGCGGACGGGAAAGACCCGCTGAGCGTCAAGGACGCGGCCAGAGGCGCCATTCTCACGCGTGACGTGGCCGAGCAGTTCCTTGAGCAGCACGCAGACGTCCATCTGAAGCCCGCGACACAGCGAAATTACCGTCACCACATCGCGCAGCACATTGGCCCGGTGCTGGGCTCGGTTCCCATCTCCGATCTGACCTCGGCGGATGCGGCTAAGCTGCAACATCGCCTACGCGGAACGAAGATGCAGGCGAACCGCGTGCTCGCCACGTTGTCGAGCCTCTGCACCTGGTGTGAGCGCCACGGCTACCGGGACGTGGGCAGCAACCCCTGTCAGCGGCTCGTGAGCTTCCGAGAGACGCATCGGGAGCGCTACCTCTCACCCGAGGAGCTGAAGCGCCTGGGCGCCGCGCTGCGGGTCGGGGCGCGCTACGGCCGGCTGTCTCCCTCGAGTGTCGCCATCGTCAAGTTGCTGGTCTTCATCGGGGCACGCGTGATGGAGATCTGCGCGCTGCGTTGGGACGAGGTCGATCTCGTCACGGGCCAGATTCGGAAGCCACGGAAGCGGGGCGCGAAGCCGATCTACCTCAACCCGCCGGCCGTGCAAGTGCTCGCCGACTGGCCGCGGTTCGAAGGCTCACCGTTCGTGTTTCCCGGCACAGGCCGAAAGACAAAGGGCGCGCATCGTGTCATCCCCGCGAAAGCCTGGAAGTGGATTTGCCGTCGCGCGCGGCTCAAGAATGCGCGGATTCACGATCTGCGCCACTCGTTCGCGTCCGTGACCATCTCGCAGGGCCGAACGCTCGCCGTCGTAGGGGCGCTGCTCGGGCATACGCAGGCCCAGACCACCCAACGCTATAGCCATTTGATGGACGACCCGCTACGGGCCGCGAGCAAGGCCACAGGCGACACCCTCAGCGCGGCACTCGGGAGGCGGCAGCGATGAGCCGACGCCCGAAGACGATCTTCCCCATCGGGAGCCTGGCCGACGTCGGGGCGCACGTCCAGACGATGCAAGACCTCACACTCGGGCGACGAACACGACGCAGGCTGATCAAGGCTTCCCGGCTAGCACGTGAGCGGCGCGACGCTGTCGATTGGGATCAGGTTCTCCGCGCGGTCGCTGACTACCGCGACCGACACCCGACCCACTCCGCCGCGGCCTGTGCGCGCCACGTGGCGCAGACCTTCAAGGTCGCAGCCAGTACCCTCCAAAAAGAGATCTCCCGCAGAAAGTGTTACCGCTAACGTAGGTCGGTAAGACCCACGCATGCCATCGTTGACTCACTGACGCGCATAAGGGTGCGTCGAGGAGTCACGATGCAAGCACAAACTATCCTCGTACCTGAAGACCAGTTCGCCGACGAGATCGGGCAGAGCAAGCGTTCCATCGAGCGGTGGCGGCGGATCGGGTTCGGGCCGCGCTACGTGAAGCTCGGGCGGCGCGTGCTGTACCGCCGTTGCGATATCGATCAGTGGCTCGAGTCGCGCGTGCGGCAACACACCGCAGAGCAAGCCCAAGGTGCGCTGTGAGACACGAAACGCCCGGCGCCTAGCCGGGCGTGAGCGACGAAAGGACGGGACAGTCGGATGTCTACCGTGGGTGCAGATCGGAGACGAGATGATTCTACATCATCATGAGCGCATCGATCATCCCGTTCCGACCGAGGGGAGCGTCTGACGTGGGGCTGCGCCTGATTCAGCAGGTGCTCGATTCGGACCTCCCGCCACGGCTCCGGTTTCTGGCCACCGTGCTAGCGAAGTACGCCGATGACGCCACTGGTGAGCGCATCTATCCGAGTGTCGACCGGCTCGCACGCGAGACCGGCATGACGAGTCGAGCAGTCAACAAACAGCTTGCGGCGCTCCGTGACATGGGTGTTCTCAAAGTACTCCGACAAGGCGGCGGACGACATCTCACCACCAGCTATCTCATGGATGATGGCGCCCTGTGGCCTCGAAGCCTAAACCCTGAACCCACGGACAGGGTTTCCCAGGGGGACGTCAGGGGAACGTCAGACGACACTCCGGAAGAAACCCTGAACGGCGAGACAGAAACCCTGAACGGCGAGACACAAAACCCTGTCCCCAGGTTCACCCAACAATCAGTAGAACCAGAAGGAAAACCATGTACTGCATCGGAGGCAGGCTCCGATGTCCCGATCGCTGACGCTCTCTCCGCTCGCTTAGGCTCGCGTCCCCCCGTGACCGACGAAGAACGTGCTTCGCCTACGGCTCAGACACCAGAGGCGTCACGACCTGGAGAACCTGGTCACGCTGGACAGACGCGAGCCAACGGCTCGCCCCTCCCCCCACGTTCCGCCGTCCCCCCTCCCGCCGCCGATCGGTCGCGCGCCTTCGCCAGCGTCGATGAGCTCGAGCAGGTCGGGCGCTGGGCCAGAGCCAAGGGATGGACGGTTAAGCCGATGCGACAACGCGACGGGTCACGGGAGTACGAGATCCACGAGGCGGACGGCACGGACTACCTTATGGCGCACGAGACCCTGCTCGGCGTCATCGCACAGGAGTCGCGACAGACGGAGACCCCTGCATCCCGAACGGCGCCACGGCCAGCGAAGGCCCGGCAACGGAAGCGGCAAGGCCAGACCTACATGACGGTCGCGGATCTCGATGATGCCTACGCCGAGCAGGTCATTGAGATGTGGCCGTGCAACAGCCCTGATGACCGCTCACGCATGGAGAACCCCTTCGCAGGTGCTTGGTATCAGGAGGTCACGAACTGGGCATGGCCAGACGGGTACGACCCTGGACCCGACATTCTCGCCGAGGCTGAGCGCTGGCTGCGCCACTCGAACGGACAGCCGAAGAACGCCACGAAGGGCGGGAGCCCGGCCGTGTGGCTGCGTCGGATCTGTGAGCACCTCCGACGAAAGGCTCGTGTGGCATGAACGGGATGCTGTTCCCCTGGGGCCTGCACATCGGCCAACGTCACGGCACGCGCGTCGTTGTCGATTCGCTCGGTCTCGATAGCGAGGGCCGGGCCACCTACCGCGTGCGGTGCGAGCAGTGCGAGATGGAGACCGTCGTCACGAGCCAGGAGTTCAGCACGCTCGCCGAGTGCTGCCCGCGCCGGCGGAGAGCGAAGGCGTGACCCCCTACCCAGGGCGTCACGGGTCCTCCGGGGGAGTATCACCATTGCGGGTCTACGGGTCGCATTTGCCAACGAGTTACCGATGAAAAAAGTACACGGAAAATCACGGGGCCGACCGAGGAAGCGGCAGAACACCGAGCTGGTCTCAGCGCTGTGCGCCAAACAGGACGCGATGGCCCGCCGGCTGGCGGGGCAGGTCCGGGAGATCCTCGGGAGCCACGTGCGCGCCGTCGAGGCCGACTGGGAGCGCGCCCACTCGGACAGGCTCATCAGGGAGCGGTGCCTGCGTATACCCCAGGAGTTGACATCCCAGGTCGCGACGCTGACGGACGCGTCCCAGGTCACGGCGCTGATCGATCAGCACATCAGATCGGCGCTCACCGAGGTCGCGGATCGGCTGGAGCGCGAGCCGTGCCCGGCGTATCCTGGGCGTCGTCCGGCGATGTTGAGAGTCCCCGGACCCATCAAGCCGTCGAGGTCGCTGGCGCTGGCGCGGGCGCGGTGCGCGAGGTTGGCGGGGCAACTGATGGATTTACGACGAAGTATCGCGAGGACACGATGAACGACAAACTGATGATTGACGGCGGTCACGAGATCCAGGTGCGGTACGACACCGAGATGATTCAGATGGTCATCATCCGGCCAGACGCCACGGAGTCGCCCCTGCCGGCTATGACGCCCGCCGTCGCGCGACGGCTCACCGGAAGCCTGATTCGTGCCGCGATGACAATCGACCCAGCGGGGCATGACGTCTGGGGGAAGTCGCTCGCCGACGCGCTCAAACGCGGGTTTGCTCAGGAGCTCGCCGAGCGGCTCGCGCTGGAGGCCATGCCGGACGACACGCCCGGTCACTAGCGCGCGGCCGTCATTGCGGTATTCATTTTCTGACACGGGCGCGGGACCGTGCTACGGTTTTCGTGACGGGTGAAACATGTTTTCATTTGCGGATCGGAGCTACACGGCAGCGGTCGCGGAAGCAGTCACGGGCGTGCCCGGCGCCACCGTGAGGACGTGGAGATTTCGCGACGTCTTGGAGCTGAGCGGGGACGCGCTCGGCCTGAGCGGGCACAGAGGTTATAGCTACCACGACCTGGCAAAGATCGCCGCGATGTCTGAGTTCGTGAAGATTGGGTTTTTCCCGGGTAAGGTTTCGTGGGGGATGGTCGAGTCGCTCGCGCTGGCCATCTTGCATCGGCACCAGTACGTGCACCGGGACGGTCTCGCGACGATCACGATCGATGCCCCGGCGCTCTGGGCTCGCCTGTGCGAGCGGCTCGAGGATGCCGCGATGGAGGTGCCCCCCGATGCCTGACCAGCTCCGCACGCGCGCGGCGAGCGTTCAACCATCGACATTGAACGAGAAGGCTCGCACCGTGGAGGTCGTCTGGTCGACCGGCGAGCGCGTGTTGCGACAGGGCTTCGATGGGCCGTTTTTCGAGGAATTGAGTCTCGACCCGCGTCACGTCCGCATGGGTCGATTGCAGTCCGGAAGCGCACCGGTCCTGAACAGCCATCAGGGCCACGATGTGCGGCACGTCATCGGCGTTGTTGAGCGCGCGTCGCTGCGGGACGGCGAAGGCGTGGCCACGTTGCGGTTCGCTGAAGGTGATGAGGTCGCGGACTCCATCTTTTCGAAGATCGCGCAAGGCGTTGTCCGAAATAATTCGGTCGGATACAAGATCCACCGGACCGACCCGCCAGTCGCGAACGGCAACGGCGAGCCACCGACCGTGAGAGTCACGGATTGGGAGCCGCACGAAATTTCGATCGTGCCGCTGGGCGCCGACCCGAACGCGCGAGTAAGGAGTCAGGGAGTTATGCCAGAGATTACACCTCCACATCAGAACCGCATTCAGCTCGACACGAGCCAATCGGTCGAGGCGTTCTTCGTCGAGCAATGCAGAAACTTCCACCTCTCAATCGCCGATGCCGATGCGTTTATCCGACGCAATTGCTCGACGTTGGACGAAGCGCGCGCAGCGTTGATCGACCACTTGGCGCGTCGCGATGCGCAGCTGCCGCCGAACGCTGGGCCGACCGGCGCGCCCGAGCGCGATCGTGTGCATGGATCGAGCCATCACGAGCTGCGTAGCCAGATGGCCGAGGGGCTGTATGCCCGGATGAGCGGCACGCAGCCGTCACAGCACGCGGCGCCGTTTGCTCGAATGTCGCTGACTGTGCTTGGCCGCGAGCTGTTGAGCGCGCACGGCGTCTCGACGCGGACGATGTCTGACAGCCAGGTCGTGGGCGCGCTGCTCGAGCAGCGTAGTGGATTTCACACGACATCGGACTTTCCCGGCATCCTTGGTGACGTCGCGAATAAGACGCTCCAGAGTGCGTACGAAGAAGCGCGGAGCGGCATCATTGCGGTGGCGAGGCGCGGCACGATCAACGATTTCAAGCCCACGCGGAGTTTGCAGGTCGATAACTTTCCCGATCTCACGCAAGTGCTCGAGCACGGCGAGTTTCAGCGGGCCACGATCACGGAAGGCGGCGAGACGTTCCAGCTTGCGACCTTCGGCCGTGTGTTCAGCGTGAGCCGGCAGGCGTTGGTCAATGACGATCTGGACGCGCTGTCTCGTGCGATGCAGAGCGGTGGACGGGCGGCGGCCCGGCTGATTGCGGATCGACTGGTCGCGGCGCTGGAGTCGACGGCGAACATGGCGGACGGGTTCCCGGTCTTTCACGCATCGCACAACAACATCGGCACGCCTGGCGCGATCTCGCTGACGACGGTGAGCGAGGCGGTCGAGGCGCTACGGACGCAGACCTCGCCCGATGGGCATGTGTTGAACCTCGAGCCGCGATACCTCATCGTCGCTCCCAAGCGCGAGACGGAGGGGCGGCAATTCGTGGCCGATATCACGCCGGCGACGTCCAGCGACGTCCAGCCCTACAGGTTGAGTGTCGTCGTTGATGCGCGGTTGGCCGCGGATCCCTGGTATGTCGGGAGTGAACCGACGCCAGGCGGGCTGCGCTACTTCGAGCTCAGTGGCGAGGCGGGCCCGTTCGTCGAGACGCGCGTCGGGTTCGACATCGATGGCGTCGAGACCAAGATCAGGCTCGATTTGGCTGCCGGCATCGACGAATACCGGACGCTGTTCCGCAACGCGGGCGTCTAAGAAAGGCGGGGCGCGATCCCGGTTGCGCCGGCCGACCGCAAGTGCCGTGTGTGCCCTGCCCGTCGTCCTGGAGTGGTCTCTAGGGCGCGCGCTTCATGCAGACGGCACACGCCGGCATCCTCGAACCCTATGCTGAGCCTCCTGTGTTTCGCCGTCGCGGCGGTCTGCTGGTGCTGGGCGCACGAGCAGTGACGGTCTGAGACGGTCACGGACGGTCACGGACCGATAGGGTCGGCGTTGTCGTACGGGGCTACAAATCAGCGGGGGTCAGTCCCGTGTGCTTGGCGATGCGCGACAGCATCGTCGGGCCAAGTTCTACCTTATCGTGAAAGGCCCACACGTAATCCGGCCATCCGGGACGCGCGAGGACCCGGTGTGAGCCGCTTTGACGCTTCATCGACCAGCCGATCTTCTCGAGCGCACGCAGGACGCGAGGCGCCTGTGTGCTCGGCCACTGACTCACGCGGTAACCAGGGAGAGCTGATGGAGGGATGATTCTTCGAGCTCGCCATGCTCGGCGCGGTCAGCAAGCACCCGGAACGTGAGCGCAATAGCCTGGCGGCGCGCGTCATCTTCGGTCTCGCCATAGCAGAGCACGCCGGGCAGATCGATCACTTCGGCCAGCCAGCGGCCATCCTCTTCGCGGTCAACCTCAAGGTGTAGCACGAGCATTGGTTGTCGTCTCCACGCCAGTATCGCGGATCTCCTGGGGTTGTGTCGAGCGAAAGCCTACCGAAGCCCGGACGAGGAATTGGGGCGTTTCTCTGACGCTACCCATCCGCTACCCGAAGCCTCTCGAGCGCTCTGTGTGATTCCCGTAAGTGATTGATTCTATTGGAGCCGGCGATCGGACTCGAACCGATGACCTGCTGATTACGAATCAGCTGCTCTACCAACTGAGCTACGCCGGCCGGTGTGGTGGGAAGAGCTCCCCTGTTGAACGAGCGTCCATCAGGAGAACCTAAGAAGTCTAGCACACGGTCCGGGGATCTACGAGTCGATGGCCCGAAGCCTGTCGATGGCCCGAAGCCATCAATGGGCCTGGGGCGGGTCCTGCGGCGCGCGCCAGAAGTCCATGACGGAGACGCGGTGCACGCAGCCGATGGTGCAGTACGGCGCGCAGGACTTCGGCGCAAGGAACTCACGCCGGATGTCGGACACGGCATACGCCTCCAGCGGGATCCCTGGCGCGCCGCGCTGCTGCGAGCAGTAGTGCACGAGGCCGTCCTCGCAAATATAGAGATACCGCGCGCCTGCGCGACAGCGCCACCGATTGGGACGCCCCTCGACGAGGTTCCGCTCGTGCCGCCGCAACCCCGAATAGAGGTTCTTGAAATAGCCCGGCATGTCGCGCGCGTCGCGCGCGATGGCGTCGTAGACCTCCCGCTCCTTGGGCGCGAGAGGCTTGAGGTGCCCGCTGCCATCATGAATGATGCCCACCGACGTGGAGAACCCAAGGGCGCGTGCCCGCTGCGTGATCGCATAAGCGTCCTCCGGCTGCGGGACGCCGGCGCCGAGCACCGAGTTGATGTGCACGTCGAACAGGGCATGCTCCGCGAGCCACTCGAGCTTGCGGTCGAGCAGACGCAGGCTCTTCTTGGAGACTGCGTCCGGCGCGACATTGTCGATGCTGATCTGGAGGTAGTCGAGGCCCGCCTGGTTGAGTGCCTCGATGCGCTTGGGCGACAGCAAGTACCCGTTGGTGAGCAGTGCCGAGGTCATCCCTCGCTCGCGCATTCCTCGAAGGAGCGCATCGAGATCGGGATGGAGGAGCGGCTCTCCGCCCGTGCATGCCACCGCGGCCGTGCCGAACGCGGCGAGCTTGTCGAGCCGCCGGAGGATCGCCACGAGTGGCACCGGCGCCGAAACCTTGTCGAACTCGTTACAGTAGGTACAGTCGAGATTGCAGCGCCGCGTCACGACCATCTGGGCGAGCAGCGGGTGATCGGTGTCGACGAGCCCGTACGCAACCAGCCGAGCGCCGCGAACGAAGCGGCTGGCCCTCCGCCACAGCCGAACCACGGATCTCCTCCGCGCGCCGGACATCGTCTCCGAAGAAGTGTAGCAGCTACTGCGTGCTGCGCGCGACGCCGGGCGCGAAGTTGACCCGCCGCAACTCCTGCACGCGCCCTTCGTCGAGCCGGCCTTCGACGATCTCGTAGCCCAGTAACGCGAACAGGCGATCGCGCCAGAAAATCGGTCGCGCGTTGCCGTACCAGTCCACACACGATGCGCGGCACGCATCGTCTTGCGCCCCGTCGTGACGGGCCACGAGCTTGCCGGCATCGCTGAAGTTCAACGAGCGGTTCCGCACATAACGCACGAACGCAGAGTCATGTCGAAGATGTGACGCGCCGGTCTGCTCCGCGGAGCGGATCGGCAGTCCGAACATCCCGTTCGCCTCGCTGTCTGGCTTGTAGAAGAAGCCGTGGCTGCGCAGCTCACCCTGCACCGCCGCCTGCTCGGTGAACCGGCCACCGAGCCGAGGCTGCCCTTGGAGGCCGACCGCCGTGAAGTGCAGGTCACGGTCGCTGCCGCCAACCGCAATCGCATCGCCGCCCATGGCCTCGATCCGATCCACAGCGTGTCCCAGAGGCAGAGACACGGGATCGGCCTGGCCCGCAAATCGGTAGGCGTACAAGGAGTTGTCGGTGTCGCCTGGATCGCGGCGCGTCCAGGTGGTCCCGGTCCCATAGAGCACGTACTCTCCAACGAACCGATTCTGAAACGCGCGACCGTCCGGGGCCGGCAACACGCGATATCGATCCGCCGGAGCCTCCGGCGCATCACCATCGAGCTGCGCGAGGGGAACACGCAGCAACGCCACGCCACGCCCAGGACCCTCGGCGTTCCACATCGTGTCGCCGCGTGCGTCCGCGCGCAGGAGCACGTTCAGATGATCATCCCGACTCTGAAGGAATGAGAACTGATCAATTGGTGCCCCCCTGACGCGCAGGGCTGACGGTTCCGACCCGTCGAGCGGCAGGCGATAGAGCAGCGAGCGACGAGCGGCGGCGGTCCGCCACCACGGCGTCATCCATACGTACACGGAATCAGGGGAGACGTAGAAGACGCGTCCCGGTGGGCCCATGACACCCGTCGCCCTGCACGTCATGTCTCGGCTCGCAAGATCGCACACCGTGACCGTGTGTAGCGTCAGAGACGCCGAATCGTCGACCGGAGGGTAGATGCGCGACGGCTCGATGATGCGCTCGAAATCAGCGGCGGTTGTGCCGCTGCGCCATCGCCGCAGCGCAGGTAGCCAGGCCGTGGGCACGGAACCGGTCGCATCGACGTAGAGCGGAGCATAGAAGACGAGGGTGTCACCGAGCAGCCGGCTCGCGTAGTTGCGCGACGAATAGTAGTCGTTCGACCGGAGGTGATACGTCGATCGATACGAGAGACGCCCCTTGGCATCGATGTCGAACAGTCCGATCTCGGTGCCGCCGCGCTCGTAGCTGTAGCCAATCACGATAATCGTGTCTCCGGCGACGAGCATCTCGTCGTACCAACTGCGGCGCGGGTCGATGTCAGGCGCAAAGCCGTCGACGCTCGACACTGGCGTCAGCTCATCGTTGGCAATCGCAACCGTGAAGAGGCGTCCTCGCCGCAAGATCACCAGGTGCTCACCATGGACCTTGACGATGTCCCCTTCGTCGACGCCGGCGTGCTGCGTGTTGGTGATGGAGTCCGCTGTCGCTTGCTCGGTGGAAAGCGAGGCGGCTGCCTGAGGTGAAGGTGCTGGGAGCGCGCCCACCACCCCGCCCGTAACGCCGATCGTCTCTGTCCTTCGCCGCTCGCGTTTCTGCCGCTTGCCGAGCTCTTCGAGGAACGCCAGAAGCTCCCGCTCGGAGGCGAACGCCTTCATCGGGGTGCGCGTGGCGGCCACCGTCGGCGGGGCCTGAGGAGCCAGCACCGTCGCAGATGGGTACGAAACGCCGGCCGTGGTGCTTACGAGTAAGAAAATCAGGAGGGCAGTCCGCCGTGACAGCATAAGTGGCCTCCGCGCGAGGTAGCGCCCGTTTGCCGGCTCGTCCGCCGTAGCGCGGAGCGCGAAGGCGTGAGCGTACCGTCCGAACGCCTCGGCGAGGCGTCCTATCCTTGTTTGACCCCGATCGCGAACGGATGGCCGGGGGAGGGCTACAGGGACTATCTACTGCGTCGGGAACGGCTGCCACACGCCGTCAATCAGGCGCTCGTGCGGGACGAAGCGGGCCTTGTAGCGCATACGCGGTGAATCAGCGATGTAAAAGCCCAAATAGAGGTAGCGGAGCTCCCACTGACGACAGAGCTGCCACTGCTTCAAAATCGAGTAGCTGCCAGGGCTGAGTTGCGCAAGGCCGGTATCGTAGTAGCAGTAGACTGCCGAAAGCGACTCCTGGCCGCGATCGGTAATCGCCACCATGGCCAGCCGACCATCGACCTCGTAACTCAGCTCCAGCGTGTCGCACGTCGTCGTCACGAAATGGCGACGGTAGGTATCGGCACCGATGGTCTGCGCGCGACCGTCGGCAAGGCCGCGTTCGATGAGGTGCTTGTTGTGGAGCGCCAATCGCGGCGCGTCGACCGACGGCCGGCCGGTGCGCACGTGGAATCTGGCGTCACCACGCCGCAGCACGCGACGTCCCCACCGCGACGGCGTGAACCGACGGACGTCGAGGCGCAGCGGGACGCACGCAGCGCACGTGGGACACGCCGTCCGGTACCACAACGCGCCCAGCCGCCGCTCGCCAGTCGCGAGCCGCGCGTCTACCTCGGGCGGGGTCAACCGGCGGGACGGCAGGCGCAACGGCATCCGCGCCTTGCGATCGAGCAAGTACGGGCAAGGTTCGAGCCCGTCCCACACGAGGATGTCAGACACGCCTTAGTGTACCGTCGATTTCCCTTCAGGCTGGAGCAGAGCGCTCAGGGCGACTGCGAGGTCGCGCAGCGAGAATGGCTTGGGAAGGAGGGCATCGAAGCCGTGCTGCTCATAGTCGGCCAGCACACCGCTGTCGGCATAACCGCTGACGACGAGCACACGGGCTTCGGGATCGACCTCACGCAGGCGGCTGACGGCTTCGACACCGCCCATGCCACCGGGGATCGTCAGGTCCATAATGACGGCGGCAAAGGGCTGGGATGCCTGCTGTGCCACACGGTAGCGCTCCAACGCTTGCCGGCCATCGGCCACGGCCTCGGTCTCGTAGCCGAGCGCCCGCAACATCGCCGAGGTGACGTCGCTGATGATGCGCTCATCATCCATCACGAGAATCCGGCCCCGGCCGCGCGGCACCGGCGCCGTCGAGCTGGCCGCAGGCTGCACCGTGGTGCTCACCGCACGGGGCAGGAAGATGTTGAAGTTGGCACCGGCACCATGGACTGATTCCACCGAGATGAAGCCCCCATGGCCCTTGATAACCGAGTGGGCGACCGCGAGGCCGAGGCCGGTGCCGCTGGGTTTGGTCGTGAAGTACGGATCGAAGATACGCGCCAGATCCTCGGGAGCGATTCCCGTCCCATGGTCGCGAATACCGATTCGGACGAACGGTTTGTCCTGCGTCGGCATGTCGGCATGCGGTGGCGATGCCCACACGTTCGTGCAGCGCACCTCGAGGACACCGCCACGCGGCATCGCCTGCTGCGCGTTGATCACGATGTTGTTCACCACTTGCTCGAATTGGGCCTCGTCGACTTCGACGGGCCAGAGGTCCGGTGGCGCCTCGACGAAACAGCGGACATTCGATCCGCGCACGGCGAACCGAACGGCCGCGTCGACCAGGCCGCCGACATAGGTGCTGCGCTTGATCGGATCGCCGCCCTTCGAGAACGTGAGCAGCTGGTGCGTCAGACCGCGCGCCCGCAGGCACGCTTTCTCGGCCTCCTCGAGCCACATCGTCGTATCTTCGGACAGATTCTCATTGCGCTGTTGCGCGAGGGCCAGGTTGCCGACCACCGCCGTGAGGACGTTGTTGAAGTCGTGCGCAATCCCACCTGCCATGACGCCCAGCGACTCCAGCTTGCTCGCACGCACACGCTCACGTTCGAGGCGAATGCCTTCGGTCACGTCGCGCGCCACCAGGACAACGCCCATCTGGCGCCCGTCGCGATCGCAAATGGGTGCGCCGGTCAGGTGCACCGGAACGCGGGTTCCCGTCCGGCCCATGAGATCGCAGTGCGCTTCCGCTTCCGGCATGCGCCCCGTGGCAAGGACCGGCGCCAGCGGATGCTCTCGCGGCGTGCCCGCCGTGCGGTCGACCAGGTGCAGTACTTCACTGAGATCGTGGCCGACCGCCTCGTCTCGCGACCAACCCGTGAGCTGCTCCGCCACGTTGTTGAGCAGCGTGATGCGGCCCTCCAGATCCGTCGTGATCACGCCATCGCCAATGCTGCTGACCGTGACAGCCAGCCGCTCTTTCTCCGAGGCGAGCGCTTCAACCGCCTTGGCGTGCAAGTCAGCAATCGCCTTGACGCGCGCCTGCTCCTTTTGCAACTGCGTGAAGTAGACGCGATAGGTGTAATAGATGAGGTGTACCGGGACCGCGACGAACAGCGTCAGCCACCAGGCGCCTCGTTCGATGACGATGACACAGGCGGCGGCCAGGGCGGCGCCGAGGTAATAACCAGGGCCACTCCAGAGAAAGTTGTCCTGCCAGCAGCGGAGCACCGGCTGGCCGGTCGTGATGGCCACGGCCGTGGCAATCGCGAACGAGTTCACGAGAAAGTACGCCGACGTGGCACCAAGCAGTGGCGCCATCAGCAGGACCGTGCTCGGATCGCCAGAGCGGCCGCCAAGGGCGGTCATGGCCAGGTCTGCCGAGTAGGCGGAGAGGGCGAGAACGGCGGCGTTGAAGAGCTTACGGTAGAAGGGCTGCGGGGAGCGTGCGTGGAAGGTCGACTGCATCCAGGCGCTCACCAGCGCCATGAGCAGCGCGGCGTCAACGCCCAGGAGCAGGAGACCCGCGAAAATCACCGCATACCCGGGCGACATCGTCGCCCAGCCTCGCGGCAGCGGCACCTGCATCTTGAAGGCCGATGCCACCGTTGCGAGGGCGAAGAGGCCCGCAAACAATGGCGGGTTCTTCAAATCGAGCGGCCAGGAGGAGGCAAACGCCCACACGCCGCCCAGGGTGACGGCCGCGACATAAAGTCGCGCGGCGACCGGCAGGCGCTCGGCAGGTGCGGCCATCGGTGCTGACTGCAACGTTGGGGCAGGCTGGCGACCTGCGCTACGGCAAGCCTTTCCGGCGATTCCGCCAGAATCTCCAGACTCTACAGGGTGATGGTATCCCAGAACGCCCGAGCCAGCGCAAGAGGGTACCACCTCTCCAAGGGGGCAAGGGGGCAAGGGATCGAGGGATCAAGGGGGCCTCGAAGCTTTGGGGCAGAGCGTGAGCCGCCTGCCCCTACGGCGCCCGTCCCTTGATCACTCGACCCCTGGATCCCTTGACCCCTTGCATTGCACCCGCCCCGCCGCGTGAGCTACGATGCTCGTTTCGGGCACTGCTTGGGAGTGTCGCCCGTGGAACGCCTTCATGATTTCGTCCAGTCGGCTCCCTATTCGTGATGTCATCGTCCGCGGCGCGCGCACCCATAACCTGAAGAACGTCGACGTTGCGCTCCCCGCACGCAAGCTGATCGTGGTGACCGGTGTCAGCGGCTCCGGCAAGTCGTCACTGGCCTTCGACACCCTGTACGCGGAAGGGCAGAGGCGCTACGTCGAGTCGCTCTCGGCATACGCGCGGCAGTTTCTCGAGCGGATGGAGCGGCCGGACGTCGACGCCGTCGAGAACATTCCGCCCGCCATTGCCATCCGCCAGAAGAACGCCGTGCGGAACCCGCGCTCGACCGTCGGCACGACCACGGAGATTCACGATTATCTCCGCTTGCTGTTTGCGCGCGTCGGCCGCACGATCTGCCGCCAGTGTGGCCGCGAGGTCACGCGAGAGACGCCGGAGGCCGTGGCCGAGCGACTGATCGCGTTGCCAGAGGGAACGCGGTTGCTGCTTGGCTTCGGCTTCCCGCTCGTGACGGTCGATGCGCAGGCGATTGCCGATTCGGACGCGAACGACGTCGACGACAATGGCGAGGGCAGCGAGAAGATCGAGGCAGGATCAGGCGATTCTCTAGACCTGGACGGTCACGACGGTGAGACGACCACCGATTCGCTGACCGCAACGCTCGATGTGCTGCGGCGCAAGGGCTTCACGCGACTGCTCTTGGACGGCCAGGTCGTCAGCCTGGCCGACCTCGCCCCCGAATCGCTCGCCGGCCGCACGGAGCTGGACGTCATCGTCGATCGCGTCAAGATCGAAGGGGATGTACGCAGCCGCCTGACCGACTCGCTCGAGGTGGCGTATCTGGAAGGCGGCGGCGCGGCATTCGCCATCCAACTGCCGCCTTCTACGCCCCAGGGAGGGCCCCAGAGAGGGCTTCTGGGACGGCCCGCTCCCGTCGTCGAGGCGGAGGGCGACACCAGCCCACCCGTGCGGCACCTGTTCAGCGAGCGCTTCGAATGTCGCACGTGCGGCATTGCCTACGAAGCGCCACAGCCCCGGCTGTTCTCGTTCAACAATCCCTTCGGCGCGTGCCCCACGTGTCACGGGTTCGGCAACGTGATGGAGCTCGATGTCGGGCTGGTCGTACCGGACCAGACGAAGACATTGGCGGACGGTGCGGTGGAGCCATGGAGCCGCCCGAATTATCGAAGCTATCAGACACAGCTGAAGCGCGCGGCCAAGGCGCGCGGGGTGCGGGTCAACGTGCCGTGGCAGGATCTCTCAGCCGAAGAGCAGCGCTTCGTGTTGGACGGCGACGATGATGAGTTCGAAGGGATTCGCGGCTTCTTTCGGTGGCTCGAGCGCAAGAAGTACAAGGTACACATCCGCGTGTTCTTGAGCCGCTACCGCGGCTATCTGGAGTGTCCCGACTGCGGGGGCACACGGTTGCGCCGCGACGCGCGCGATGTGCAGGTGGGAAGCAAGACCATCGACCAGGTCTGTGCCCGGACGATTCGCGAGGCGCAGCGATTCTTCGAAGAGCTCCAGCTGGGTCCGCGCGACGCCGCGATTGCCGAGAAGGTGCTCGGGGAGATCACACGGCGGCTCGGCTTTCTCGTCAATGTTGGGCTCGATTACCTGACACTCGACCGGCTCTCGTCCTCGCTCTCGGGAGGCGAAGCGCAGCGCATTAGCCTCGCGACCGCGCTCGGCGCCTCGCTCGTCGGGACACTGTACGTCCTCGACGAACCGTCCATCGGGCTGCACCCGCGTGACAACGAGCGGCTGATTGCCATCCTCCGACAGCTTCGGGATCAAGGCAATACGGTACTGGTCGTCGAGCACGACGCGGACATGATTCTCGTCGCGGACGAGATCATCGACCTGGGTCTCGGCGCTGGCGACCAAGGTGGAAGGGTCGTGTACGCGGGCTCGATCGAGGGACTTCTTGCGGAGCCGCGCTCGTTGACGGGCAAATATCTGCGGGATGAGCTGGCGATTCCGGTGCCGTCATCGCGCCGGCGCCCAACCGGGCAGTATCTTCGCGTGCTCGGTGCGCACGAGCACAACCTGAAGCACATCGACGTCGACATCCCGCTTGGCGTGCTCACGTGCGTCACGGGTGTCAGCGGGTCCGGTAAGTCGACGCTCGTCCACGACCTGCTCTACGCAGGCTTGAAGCGCCTCAAGGGCGACTACGACCGTCCTGTCGGCAAACTGGAGCGAATCGAAGGGATCGAGTTCATCACGGACATCGTGCTCGTCGATCAGACGGCGATCGGACGGACGCCGCGCTCGAACCCGGTGACGTACCTCAAGGCGTTCGACCCGATCCGCGAGCTGTTTGCGTCGACCAAGGACGCGCGCGCGCGCGGCCTGACCTCGAGCAGCTTTTCCTTCAATGTCCCCGGCGGCCGCTGCGACGCGTGCGAAGGCGAAGGTCAGGTGCGGGTGGAGATGCAGTTCCTGGCCGATGTCTTCGTTCCATGTGAGGTGTGCGACGGCAAGCGGTTCAGGCCGCAAGTCCTCGAGGTCACCTACAAAGGCAAGAACATCAACCAGGTGCTCGATCTCACGGTGCGCGAAGCCATCTCGTTCTTCAACAACTCGCCGAAGGTGTTGCGACGGCTTCACCTGTTGGACGAGATCGGGCTCGGCTATCTGAAGCTGGGGCAGCCAGCCACCACCCTCTCCGGTGGAGAGGCGCAGCGCATCAAGATCGCGGCGCACCTGGCCTCGAGCGCGGGTGAGCGGGTGCTCTATGTGCTCGACGAGCCGACAACCGGCTTACACTTCGATGACATCGCCAAGTTGCTGGCAGCGTTCCGCCGGCTGCTGGGGGCGGGACACTCGTTGCTGGTCATCGAGCACAACCTCGACGTGATCAAGACGGCAGACTGGATCGTGGATCTGGGGCCGGAGGGCGGTGACGAAGGCGGAGAAGTGGTGTGTGCCGGCACGCCGGAGCAGGTCGCGGCTCACCCGAGATCACACACGGGGAGGTGGCTTGCCCGCGTGCTCCAGCAATCGCGGGGCGGAGTGTCGGCAGCGGGAAGTATTAGGTAGGGCCGCCTCGCCGAGGCGGCCGTAACGCGCCTCACCGAGGCGGCCGGACGGTTCGTGAGATGAGTCACAACGGCAGATTCGCCTTGATCGCGATATGCGTGGCGCTCGGTGTGGCGGGCGCTTCCGCACAGCGCTTGCCGGCGCCGACGTTCGAGTCGGTCGTGGCGCAGTTGAAGAGCGCGGATCCGGAGCTGCGGCGGGGTGCGCTTCGCGCGCTGGGAGAGACCGGCTACCCTGAGGCGATTGGCCCCATTTCGACGTTGCTGCGCGACCCACTCGACGACATCCAGCGCGAAGCCCTCAATACGCTGATCGGCTTCTTCGTCGCGGAGCCGTTGCAGACGCGTCGCTACGTCGGCATCGTTGAGCTGCGCAACACGAACCTGGCCGAGGCGGCGTTCGATCTGGGCCCTTACAGCGTGATTTTCCAACCTGTGCCCGGGGAGCTGACGGCGAACCTCGCGTCTGCCATGGCGGACCAGAGCGAGCGCACGCGCCTGCACGCCGTCTACGCGCTGGGTGTGATGGCGCGTCCCTCGGTCGACGGTCGAACGGCGCAGGCGCTGATTCGCCTGCTCGAGGATCCAGAGGCCGACATTCGCCGTGCTGCCGCCCGCGTCGCGGGCCGGTTGCGCGTGCAGCAGGCGGGCAATGCGCTCATCGCGTCGATGAACGACCGCGACGAGAGCGTGCGTATCGCCGCCATGCGCGCGGTAGGCGAGGTGCGCGAGTGGCGTGCGCTACAAGCGCTCACCGACTTCTTCACGTATTACGAGCGCGGCCCGCTTGCTGAGGCCGCGCTCGAAGGGCTCGCGCACATCGCGCACGCCTCGAGCCAGGATCTGTTTCGGGAGAGGCTCGGGGATGGCAGTCCTCTCATCCGTCGCTATGCCGTCGAAGGCCTCGCCCGCAGCGGGAATCGGGCGGCGGCGACGGCGGCGGCGACAGCGCTCGAGAGCGAGCAGGACGAAGGCGTGCGTCTGGCGTTGGCCTTCGCGTCGGTCGCAAGCCGCGGATCGGGAGCAGAGACGCTCACGGCTGGGCTCGCCGAGCACGAGCGTTATTCGCAGGCCATGGACTATTTCGTCGAGCTCGGTCCCAAGGCCCTCCCAGGTCTTCGTGCGGCCCTGCAACAGAGCGCTCCACTCGTTCGGCAGCGCGCCGCGATAGTGCTGGGCTTCATTGGCGGCTCCGATGCGCTCGCGCTGCTCGAGTCGGCAGAGCGCGATCCGGACGCCGACGTTGCACGCGCCGCGGAACGAGCGGCCGCGCGCATTCGCCAGCGATGAAGAGACGCCTGCCACGCGGCTTCTACGACCGCCCGACGCTCGAGGTCGCACGCGATCTCATCGGCAAGGTGCTCGTCCACCACACTCCCGACGGCGTTGCCAGCGGCGTGATCGTCGAGGCAGAGGCGTATATTGGCGAGGACGATCCCGCATGCCACGCCGCGGCCGGGCTGACCAAGCGGAGCTCCGTGCTCTATGGTCGCCCGGGCATGGCGTACGTCTACTTCAACTACGGGATGCACTGTCTGGTGAATGCGGTGACCGAAGCAGAAGGGGCGCCCGCCGCCGTGCTCCTACGCGCGCTCGATCCGCTGAAGGGGGTCGAGCTGATGCGACGCCGGCGCATGGCACTCTCTCGCAACGGCCACGAGATTGCCCGGCACTCACTTTGCCGCGGCCCCGGCAACCTCACGCGTGCGCTAGGGATCACGCTGGAGCAAAACAACACCGATCTCTGCGGTGCGGATCTGTTGGTGGAGGATCACGGCTTTCTCCTCGAGCCCATCGCCTGGACCCCGCGCGTCGGCATCAGCGTGGGCACCGACAAGCCATGGCGCTGCGTCGTGGCCGGGCATATGGCCGTGTCGAAGGCCAATGTCACACGCGCCCACGACTCGTTGAGACCACCGGGACCTCCACGTCGAACTCACGGCCGTCGAGATCGATCCCGGCAAGTCTAACCTCGCTACCGATCGGCGCATCGAGCAGCTGCCGCACCAAGTCCGACGCGTTGGTGATCGGCGTGCCGTTGACCGCCCGGATGACGTCGCCCCGCCGAATGCCAGCGTCGTAGGCCGGGCCGCGCTGGAGGTGCGTGACCACAGCGCCCCGCGTATCTTTCAGCCCCAACTGACGTACCAGCCGCGGGTACCGTGTTACAGGGCCGACCCCCATGATCCCCGTGTAGCCGCGTCGGACCTCACCGTGCTCAATGAGCTCGTCGCTGATGCGGCGCGCGACGTTGCTGGGCACGGCAAAGCCGATGCCCTGGTAGCCGCCGGACTGGCTGTAGATGGCCGTGTTGATGCCCACGAGCTCGCCGCGGTCGTTGACCAGCGCACCGCCAGAGTTGCCAGGGTTGATGGCTGCATCGGTTTGTATGAAGTCACCATAGTCCGTGAGATTCACGTCACTCCGGCCCAGTGCGCTGACAATGCCCAGCGTGACCGTTTGATTGAGCTGGTACGGGTTCCCAATCGCCAAGACCCACTCCGCGACCCGCAGCTTCGACGAATCACCCCACGGCATCATCGGCAAGTCGTTCGCCTCTACCTTCAGCAGTGCCAGATCCGTATGGGGATCGGCTCCCACGATCTTGGCGGGACGCTCCTCGCCGCCGTTCAAGACGACCTGGATGCTCGCGCCGTACTCGCCAACCACGTGATTGTTGGTGAGGATGTAGCCATCCGCCGACACGATCACGCCAGAGCCAATGCTCTGGCTCTGCTGACCGGGCAGACGGTCCTCACCGAAGAAGTAGCGGAAGAACGGATCATCGGCAGGCGAACGGCGTACCTGTTGGGATGAGATGTTGGCGACAGCGGGCACGACGCGTGATGCGACGGCCGTGAAGTCTGGAAGGGAAGAGCCAGGCGCTCGAACCTGCACGGCCGGAGCGGTCGTCGCTGCCGGCTGCGCGTCGACACTGTCGCCTGTGCGCATCCGTCCGGCGATGACCAGGCCGGCGAGGAAGCTGGCCACAATCAGCACGACAATGAGAGATGTGCGTTTCATAAGTGCAGACCTGTTGTTACCCGATCTCGATGCGTTCCGATGTGGATCCCCGAGTCTTGGGCAGGATAACGGTGAGGACGCCGCTGGTCAGGTCCGCGGTGACACCCGAGACGTCAACAGGGTCGGGGAACTCGAACCGGCGTGTGAAGCGGCCGTACCCGCGCTCGACCCGCACATAGCTCGCCTCACCGCCGGGCAGTGCCCGGCGCTCCCCCTGCAAGGTCAGCGCACCGGGGGTTGCGCTGAGGTCGAGGTCCTCCAGGCGCAAGCCAGGCAACTCGACAACCAACGTGTAGCTCTCGCGGGTTTCGTAGAGATCGGCGACGGGCACCCATCCTGCGCTGTGGGAGGCGACCAGGCGGGTTGCTCGCTCGCTCGCCTTCAGCAGCTCTTCGAGCGGATCCCAGCGCATACAGCGATTATGGCACGTGCGGGAGCGCCTCGAGCTGTTCCGCGACGCGGACGACGAGCGCTGCTTCGGCTTCCAGCACCTTCGCCACGCTGGCCACGCCCGCTTCCACCTGCGTCCATTCTTTCTGCTCGATGGCTTCACGGACAGCTGGAAGCGTCTTGACACCGTAGCCGGTGTAGAAGCCGGGCGCGTAGATCTGGTGCTTGTACCACTCACGCTCGGGCAGGCCCTCTGTCGTCGCGAGCGCACGCTCGGCTTGGAGCAGCTCGCGATTGATCGCGGAGGCCCCGCCCTGTGCCAACGCTTTCCCTCCGTTTGCGTGAACGCGGTTGACGGCTTGGCCATATCGCTCGGCGGCAGCCTGAAGCGCGTCGACGGCATTCTCGAGCGGTGCGAAATTGATATGCGGCGGAACCTCCTCGCGCGCAGGCAGCGGGCGGGGGCGTTTCGGATCCGTGACTGCGGCAAAGACCCCCTCGTCAATTTGCCGATTGCGCTCCTCGATGTCCCGACGCTGCGACGTTGCCAGCTCTTTCACTTCGTCGAGGTAGACCGCCACGGTATCCGCGAGTGCCGAAAAGTCGTACGGCAAGAGCTCGGCATCGGCGAGCCGCATGACGACACTGCCGGCTGTTTGCGCCAGCGCGCGGCCGTACACGAAGTCCGGATCGCCGAAGCGCGAGTACCAGTAGAAGTCGTCGTAGATGGAATGATAGATGCCACCGTCTGCTTCACCGCTGAACGAGAGGTTGAGCGACGCGATGCCCAGGTGATCCAGAAAAGCCGTGTAGTCCGATCCTGAGCCCAGCGCACCTAGCCTGAGATGGGGCCGCTGCCTGATCTCCTGCCGTTCTTCCTGCGAGTCCGCCTGCGCGATTCGCCGCAGTTGAAGTCGCTTCCAGATGGAGAGCTCCGTCTCCGGGTCGTCCACGTCGCGGGCCACATGGTTGACGACCGGTTCGAGGAGATGCGAGCCGCTCATCGCGAGAAACCCACGGCTGTTGCTGTCGGAGTTCACGTAGGCCACCGCCTTCTGTCGCAGCTCCTCAGCGTGTGCCTCCACCCATTCCGTGGAGCCGATCAGGCCCGGCTCCTCGGCGCCCCATGCGGCGTAGACAATCGTTCGCTTGGGCCGCCACCCTTGCTTCAGGAGCTCGCCCAGCGCGCGCGCCTCCTCGAGCTCTGCGACCATGCCGGAGATGGGATCTTGTGCCCCGTTGACCCATGCGTCGTGATGGTTGCCGCGGACGATCCATTCGTCGGGGTAGAGCGCTCCTCGGATCTTTGCGATGACGTTGTACACCGGCTTGCGCTCCCAACTGGACGCCACCTTGAGATGGACCTTCGCCGGGCCTGGCCCGACGTGGTAGGTGAAGCCCAAGGCGCCGCGCCAGCTTGCAGGCGCCACCGGCCCATCGAGCGCGCGCAGCAGCGGAGCGGCATCACCGTACGAGATGGGCAGCACCGGGATCTTCGTGAGCGTCTTGACCTCGGCGATCTCCAAGCGCTTGGCGTCAGGTAAGGCCCCGACGCCAGGTGTCAGCGGATCGCCAGGATAGAGCGGCATGTCCATGACGCTCCCGCGCTGCACGCCCTGCTCGGGGCGCCATGGTCCGCGAGGAAAGGCGTCTCCCTCGAAATACCCATCGTCGCGCGGATCGGAGTAGATCAGGCAACCCACCGCGCCGTGCTCTGCCGCCACCTTCGGCTTGATCCCGCGCCACGACTGGCCATATTTTGCGATCACGATGGCGCCCTCGACCGAGACACCGAGGCGCTCCAGCTCCTCGTAATCTGCAGGGATGCCGTAATTGACGTAAACCAAGGGTGCGGTGACATCTCCGTCGATGGAATACGCGTTGTAGGAGGGAAGCTGCTCACTCTGCTGATTCGACGTCGGATCCTCCGCGACAGGTGGCTCCTGCAATGTTGCGGCGACCTCGGAGGGGGCAATCATCTCCACCAAGCGCTCTTTGGGTGTCGGGAAGAGCGCGTCGAATACCTCGATCTGGGCATCCCAGCCCCATGCCTTGAATTGAGCGAGGATCCATTCCGCGACTTCCTTGTCGTAGTCGGAACCGACATGGTGCGGCCGAGCCGAAAGATGCTTCATGGCCTCGTGAAGCCGATCGGTGGATGGCAGAGCGCGGAACTTCTCGACCCACGCGCGGTGCTCGGCGGCGGCGCTGTCAGAGTAGCCGACGATCGACGATGATTCCTGTGCCGCGGTCAGCGTGGCGGTGGCGAGGAGAATGAGGATGTAGGCGGCAAATTTCGCAACGCGTCGCATGGGTCCAATTATAGGGGGCAATCAGGCTTGCCTAGCCGAAGCTCGCCGGGGGCGAGCGAAGGCTGGTAGCATAAAGGGTTCTGTGCGGAGCCGTGGCTGCGCGCCTTCGGAAATTATCTGGAGCTCGCCCGACCTTCAGGTCGGGCTCGTGATTATGGGAGCGTCATGAGTCTTTCGGTTCAAGCAACCCGACTGCGGAAGGGAAATCTCATCAAGCACAACACAGAGCTGTACCGCGTGCTCGAAACGGCGCACATGACGCCCGGCAACAAGCGGGGCTTCGTGCGCGCCAAGCTTCGAAAGGTCCGGGACGGCACGTTGCTCGAGCACAAGTTTCGCTCGGAGGATTTCATCGAGCGGGGCATCCTCGACGAACGGGAAATGCAGTTCGTCTATCGTGACGGCTCGCAGTTTTGCTTCATGGACCTCGAGAATTACGAGCAGGTGCACCTTTCGGACGAGGCGCTCGGCGATTCGGTCTACTACTTGCTGCCGGAGGTGACTCTCAAGGTGGAGTTCCACGAGGGGCAGCCGGTCGGTATCGAGCTGCCTACCTCGGTCGACCTCAAGGTGCTCGACACCGTGCCCGGCATCAAAGGCGCGACGGCTGCCGCACAGGTGAAGCCCGCCACGCTGGAGACCGGCCTCGTCGTCAACGTCCCGGCGTTTGTCAGCACCGGTGACGTGATTCGTGTGAGCACGGAGACGGGAGATTACCTGTCGAGAGCGAGTTGAGGCAGGCGGGGTGTGGGTCGCGACAGGCCCCGCCTTGACCTTCCCCGGACGTTCTTCGCATGATCGAGGACGAAGGTCGATTTCTTCCAACGACATTGGATCTTGCCCGCATCCTCTCTATCGTTCTCCTGCTGTTTGGCGTCGGGTTCCTGATTGCAAACGTGCGGCTGCTCGCGGACCTGATACGGTCCCGACGGCTCCGAGCGTCGGCGCAGCTCACCTGGCCTGCTCGGCGGCCTCCTTACTATGGCCTCGGCCTCGCCATCGCGATGACGCTCGGCGTCATTGTCTTCGTGAAGCTGGTGCTCCAGCAGCGACCCCCTGCGGACGTCTTCGGCGAGCTCATGATGCTCATCTACTATGGCTACCTGGCTCCCCTGACGGCACGGATTGCCCGTGGCTTCTATGCGGATGGCGTATGGTCGGAGACCGGTTATCTCCCCTACCACATGATTGCGGGGCTCTCCTGGCGCGAAGGGGAGCAGCTCACCTTGCTACTCATGCCGAGGATGGCCCGGGTGGCGCGATATTTGATAGTGCCACAGGCGTACTACGGGGAGGCTCGGCGATTGCTCCGGGACAAGATCGCCCGGCATGACATCCACTTCGCGGACCGGGCGTTGGATCTCGGCGTCCGCGACGACCGCGATACCGTCTAATGAAGAGGACGTAAACAGCAGCACACTCTTCCCTGCAGGGCGCAGCGGGACACCACCAAACGCGGAACGTGTTAGGATTGTTACAATGGATGAGGTAGCTACAATGGACGCGATAGTTTCCAGGAGCGAAACGTTGATCGACGAATCCCATCAGCAGAACCTGATCGCGCGGTTAAAGCGCGTCGAGGGGCAGGTCCGTGGGATACGGCGAATGGTGCAGGAACCGCGTTTGTGTATTGAAATCTTGCAGCAGCTCGCCGCCGCGGAAGCGGCCATCAACCGCATCAGCCTTGCCGTTTTGCGTTATCACGTTGACCATTGCGTCCCAGAGGGTGTGGCCCTGGGCGGTGAAGAACAGCGCAAGCGCCTGACGGAGCTCGTGGACATTTTCGACCGCTTTGCCCGCTAGGCGGAGGAGCCGACGCGAGGGGGATAGGGCGATGCCGCTGTCCCTGAAAAGACTTCCCCTCGAAGGTCGAAAAGCTCCCTTGATGAGAACAAAAGCGTTCGGTCAACCTCGACCAGACGTCGCCGGATCTCGACTAGGGTAGCGTCTCTCACAGAACCCAATCGAATGCACGCGGCTGTCACGCGAACGGTGTGGTGCGCTCGTTCGCGGGGCGGCTGACGAGCGTCGTAAGCTCCTTACGTCGTTTGGCGGCAGCTCTTCATTCCGACCCCTACCTGAACAGCTCCCAGAGCCAGCCGAGCGGGCCGCAGCCCTCTGCCATGGGGTCCGCCAGCCAGTCCGGCGGGGTGAGCCAGACGAACGCCAGGATGGCGATCACCATGAGGTCGTACTGCCACGTGGCGCGCTCGTAGGTCCAATAGAGGGTGCGCCACAGGGCGCGGCCCAATCCAAGGCGGGGCATGACTATGCGGCCGCTCCTCGTGGCTGGTCGCCGAGCGCCCGCCACGTGTAGTAGATGCGGTCGGCCACCGTGAAGACCGAGAGCACACAGATCACCCACAGGACCGCCGCCATGCGATTGGTCAGGGCACCAATCATGAAGAGCACGATGCGTTCCGGCCGCTCCATGAAGCCGACCTTGCACTTCTCAACGAGCGACTCGGCACGGGCGCGCGTGTAGCTGGTCATCACGGTGAACATCAGCGTCACGCAGGTGAGCAGCACGTAGTCGGTCCGATCGAGCGACGCGTACAAGTAGATGAGGCCAATGAACAGCACGAGATCGGAGAAGCGATCCATCGTGGAGTCCCAGAATGCCCCGAACGCGCTCTGGACCTGCAGCTCGTGGGCCACCTTGCCGTCGATGAAGTCGAACAGATTGGCGACGATCATGATGACACCCGCCGCCACGAAGCGTCCTTGCGCAAGCGCCCATCCGGCGGAGGCGTTGATGATCACGCCGGTGAAGGTGAGGACGTTTGGATGGATGCGAAGCGTCACGCATAGTCGAATGATGATGCGCAGTGGGAACAGGCAAATCGCGCCGATGGCGCCGGTGAACGTCATGGCAGTGTGAAACCGGACGTATAATGAAGGGTTCGGACGGCAAACCCAAGTGCCGCAGTCTAGTCCATGGCCGTCGAGAAGCTCAAGGCCCGTATCGCGCGACTGCCCGAGCAACCGGGTGTCTACCTCTACACGAACGCCGCCAGCGAGACGATTTACGTCGGCAAGGCGCGATCGCTCCGCGACCGCGTGCGCAGTTACATCGGCGCGCGCGGTAGCGATGTCAAGACCGACGCCCTGCTGGACGAGATCGCCGACGTCGACGTGATTGTCACCGATTCGGTCGTCGAAGCGCTGGCGCTCGAGAACCATCTCATCAAGGAGCGCTCGCCGAAGTTCAACATCCTCCTGCGCGACGACAAGAACTACCCGTATCTTCGGCTGACGATGCAAGAATCCTCGCCGCGGATCATGGTCGCCCGGCGGGTCGAGCGGGATGGCGCGTTCTACGCGGGGCCGTTCCTGCCGGCCTCCCTCGCGCGCCGTACCATCGATCTGACTCATAAGCTGTTTGGGATCCGCTCGTGCAACGAGGTCATTACCGGCAAGCGCGGCAGGCCCTGCCTCGAGCACGACATCAAGCGCTGCGTGGCGCCATGCGTCGAGACGATCTGCCCACCCGAGCAGTATGCGCGCGCCGTGGGCGACGCACGGTTGTTCCTCGAGGGTCGCAACGACGAGCTCATCGACCAGCTGCGGCGCCGGATGCTGGGCGCGGCGGAGGCTCAGGAGTTCGAGCGGGCCGCGCAGCTTCGCGATGCGCTTCGTACGGTGGAGACGCTCCGAGATCGCCAGCAAAAGATGGCCACGCCGCGGTTCGGTGACCGCGATGCGTGTGGCATCAAGCTTGGGGCCGCGGGCGCCGTGTTGCAGATCTTTCGCATGCGGCACGGCCGCGTCATCGATCGCGTCGAGCTGGTGAACGATGCGGATCAGCTCGGTGGCGCCACGGAGGCGGAGGTCGTGCAGGCCGGCTTGCAGCAGTTCTATGTTGCGCACCCGCCGCCTCCGGAGGTGCACGTGCCTGTGTCACTCGAAGACGCCGAGCTGCTCGGAGAGCTGTGGAGCCGTCAGACCGGCCGGCGTGTGCAGGTCGTCACGCCGCGCCGCGGCGACAAGCGCGCGTTGGTGGATCTTGCACAGCGCAATGCGGCGCTCGCCTACGACACCCGGTTCAATCAAGAAGGGGCCACGAACTACCTCGCGCTCGAGACCTTGCAATCTGCGCTCGGCCTGCCGGTGCTGCCGCGACGAATCGAATGCTTCGACATCTCCACGATCCAGGGCGCAGAGACGGTGGCGTCGGTGGTCGTCTGTGAGGACGGTCGGATGAAGCGTGGTGAGTATCGCAAGTTCAAAATCAAGGGACTCTATCGGGATGACAGGCATCTTTCCGATTCCCGTTTCCTGGATGACTTCGCCGCGCTGCACGAAGTCGTGCACCGGCACTATCGCCGGGCACACGATCGTGGTGGCCCATGGCCAGACCTGGTCGTCATCGACGGCGGCAAGGGGCAACTGAATGCCGCGTATGCCGCCCTCGAGGAGCTCGGCTTGGGCCGTCTCGTCGCCATCGGTCTCGCGAAGCAGGAGGAGCTGGTCTTCACGCGCGACCAGCCTGATGCGCTTGCCTTTGCGCCCGACTCTGGGGCCCTGCACTTGTTGCAGCGCGTGCGCGATGAGGCGCATCGGTTTGCGGTGACCTTCCATCGGCATCGACGCCGCCAGCGTGATCTCCGCTCGGGACTCGATGCCATTCCCGGCATTGGCGTCCGGCGCCGCAAGCTGCTGCTCACGACGCTCGGGAGCCTGGCGGGCGTGCGCCGTGCGACGCGGGAGGAGCTGACGGCCCTCATTGGTCCGAAGGCGGCCGATGCAGTGCTGCGGCACTTCGCCGGCCGGTGAGGGGATGACTAGGTGACACGGTGACGGGGTGACAAGGTGACTAGGCTGCTCGAGCGTGTGTAGGCCTGGCCGGGAGCCCCCGATCTCACCTCGCTCGCCGAGCACCCCCTGTCACCTTGTCACCTTGTCACCCCATCACCCCAACTTGCCGCTCTGCCGGAATTGCCGTACGCTAGGTCGCTTGGCTGAATCGAACATCCCCGCGATCGTGACCGGCTTGCTGGTGCTGCTTGGCTCCCTCACGATCCATGAGATGGCACACGCGTGGACAGCCGACCGGCTCGGCGATCCCACGGCGCGGCTGCTCGGACGTATCTCGTTCAATCCTGTGGTGCACCTCGATCCAATCGGGTCGTTGTTGCTGCCAGTGATCGCCCTGGTGTCAGGCGCTCCGCTGATCGGATGGGCGAAGCCCGTGCCGGTGCGGGTCGACCGGCTACGGCGAGGTCGGCGAGACTTTCTCTGGGTGGCTGCCGCCGGCCCGGTCGCCAACATCGGCCTGGCGGTGCTGGCGGCAGTGCTGCTGCGCCTGTTCCCCTTCAGCACGGAGGCGTCGGGCGGGCTTGGCGCGGGATTGCCGCTCGCCATGCTGCTCATGCAGGCCGTGCAGGTGAACCTCATTTTGGCCGTGTTCAACATGCTTCCCATCCCGCCGCTCGACGGTGGGAACGTGCTCGGCGCGCTGTTGCCGGACGGAGCGGCCTGGCAGTTCGACCGCGTGCGGCCCTATGGTGTGTTCATTCTCTATGGGCTGTTGCTGCTGAACGTGCTCGAGTTGATCATCATTCCGCCCGTCTGGTTTCTCATGAGGCTTCTCACGCTGTGACACGACGAGTAGTGTCGGGCATGCGCCCGACTGGCAAACTGCACCTTGGCCACCTGGTCGGGGCGCTCCGGAATTGGGCCGAGCTGCAACGCGACTACGAATGCTATTACTTCGTGGCAGACTGGCACGCGCTGACGAGCGACTACGCCGAGACCAGCGAGCTGACAGCCCACGCGCTCGACAATGTGACGGACTGGATCGCGGCGGGTGTCGATCCGGAGAAGAGCGTGATCTTCATCCAGTCGTTGATTCCGGAGCATGCCGAGCTACACCTGTTGCTCTCGATGGTCGTTCCGGTTCCCTGGCTCGAGCGTGTGCCGACCTTCAAGGAGCAGCAGGAGCAGTTGCGGGAGAAGGATCTCTCCACCTATGGCTTTCTCGGGTACCCGTTGCTCCAGACGGCTGACATCATCGTCTACGGCGCCTCGCACGTCCCTGTTGGCGATGATCAGGTGCCGCATTTGGAGTTGTCGCGCGAGGTCGTCCGGCGCTTCCATAACTTCTACGGTCAGGTCTTCGTCGAGCCTCAGCCGTTGCTGACGAAGTTCCCGCGCCTTCCGGGCCTCGACAATCGTAAGATGAGCAAGAGCTACGGCAACGCCATCGAGCTCGGAGACGATGCGGAGACGGTCCGGAAGAAGGTCATGCAGATGTACACGGATCCCGCGCGGGTTCGCGCCGACATCCCGGGCACTGTCGAAGGCAACCCGGTCTTCGTCTATCACGACGCCTTCAACGGCAACACGGCGGAAGTCGATGATCTGAAGGCGCGCTACAGAGCTGGCCGGGTCGGTGATGTCGAGGTGAAGAAGAAGCTCGTTGCGGCGATTAACGACGTGCTGGAACCGATTCGCGCGCGCCGCGCGGAGGTGAGGGCGCGTCCGGAGCACGTGCGCGAGATAGCATTCGAAGGGTCGAAGAAGGCGCGCCGCGTCGCCCACGCAACGATGGAGCGTGTGCGCGAGGCGGTCAAGCTGAAATATTAGTTGCGCCCGCCCCCTAAAGGCGGGCGGGTCGATGACGCTTCGGACAGGTGGCGCGTGACGAGCGACCAGGCACCACATCACGGGTTCGAGTCGATTCTCGAGGCTTACCCGGTCAAGCTGGAGGCCTTCGAGGGCCCTCTCGATCTACTCCTCCACCTGATCAAGAAGCACGAAGTCGATATCTACGACATTCCCATCTCGCTCGTCACACAGCAGTACCTCGGCTACCTGTCACTCATGCAGGAGCTCCAGCTCGATATCGCGGGCGAGTTCCTCGTCATGGCCGCGACTCTCATCCACATCAAGTCGCGGCTGTTGCTGCCCCGTCCGGCTCCCGAGCAGGAGGCGCCCGATGAGGACCCGCGTGAGCTCCTCGTGCGCCGCCTCATCGAGCATGAGAAGTTCAAGCGCGCCGCTGACCTGCTGCACGAGCGCGAGACCGTGAGGAGCGCGCAGTTCGCACGGCCGGATGCGCGGATCGCCGCCTTGCGCAACGAGCCGGATGACGCGGAGGTCGAGATCGAGGTCGACCTCTTCAGCCTGATCAGCGCGTTCAGGGCCGTGCTGGAGCGCGCCAAGCAGCGCCCCGATATACCGCTGCCCGCGGAGCAAATCTCGATCGAGACCCGCATCGAGCAGCTGACCAGTCGCCTGTCGGAGCATCAGGCCATTGGCTTCGAAGATCTCTTCGACGATGTCGCCTCGCGGTCGGACTTGGTCGTGACCTTTCTGGCCCTGCTCGAGATGATTCGGCTCGAGCTCGTACGGGTCTTCCAACAGGGGGCCTTGGGCGAGATTCGCATTTACAAGCGTGCCCGGCCGAGCCAGGCGCCCCGGCCGATTGGCGACGCGGCAATCACCCATGAATCGCCAATCGACGGGTCGAATCACACAGGTGAGCCAGAAGCGAGTCGAGCAACCGATGGTGAATCAGGTGGACACTGAAGCAAAGCGCCGCAAGCGCGCCGGCTCCGGGAAAGAGGCACGCGCCGACTCCCTCGCCGACGTGACGCCGCTGGACGTCTCCGACACGGCACGGTCTGGCGACGCCGCGGAAGAGCCGGCGGCGAGTGCGGCGGAGTTCCTCGACCGCTTTGCCGCCGCAGCCAAGGACGCGGAGTCCGCAATCGATGACGATACGGCCGCCGCTCCGCCGGCGCACCCGCTGAGGGCCATCATCGAGGCGCTCGTGTTTGCCTCCCCAGAGCCAATTTCGTTCAAGCAATTGACCAAGTTGATCGAGCCCGAAAGCAAGGAGGCGGTTCGCGCGGCGCTCGATGAGCTCGCTGCCGAGTACGAGCGATCGCCGGGCCTGCAGTTGGTGGAGGTTGCAGGTGGCTACGAGATCGTCACGCGTCCGGAGCTCCACGAGTGGGTGCGCCGCTTGTTCAAGGAACGCACCACGGCGCAGAAGCTCTCACGCGCGGCGCTCGAGACCTTGGCCGTTGTCGCATACAAGCAGCCGATTACGGCGGCTGAGATCGCTGAGGTGCGCGGTGTCAACACCGCCGGTGTCCTCGGCACGCTCCTCGATCGGAAGCTCATCAAGATTGCCGGCCGTAAGCCCGTGGTCGGCCGGCCGTTCATGTACGCAACCACTCGAGAGTTCCTCGATCGCTTTGGCTTGGTCGACCTGGCGGATCTGCCGAAGGTCGAAGACATGTCAGAGCTACTCGGCTTCGATCTCGTCGTTGGCGCCGAGGGTGACGCGGCCTCAGCCACGTTGCCGTTCGAAGAAGAAAGGGATCAGGCGTCAGGGAGCAGCGGTCAGCAGGTGTCAGGGGACAGGGATCAGGCATCAGGCACGGACCAGGCGGGAGAGAGCAGCGATCTAGGGACCGAGGGATCCAGGGATCAAGCGGATGGGGAGGAAGACTGGAGGGGGTGACCTGCTCACCTTGTCACGCGCTCACCCTGTCAACCCCGTCACTTCCCACACGGCCCGACTCCTGCCTCCTGAAGCCTGATTCCTGAGCGGCCCTGACGGCCTGCTCCCTGACGCCTGCTGACCCCTGACGCCTTCCCATGAAGATGCGCCTTCAGAAGATCCTCTCTGCCGCGGGCGTCGCATCGCGCCGTGCGGCGGAGGAGCTCATTCAGGCGGGACGCGTCAGTGTCAACGGGCGTGTCGTGCAGACGCTCGGCGCGAAGGCAGATCTCGACGGTGACGATGTCCGTGTCGACGGGCAGCGGGTGCGTCGCCCCGCCGCGCGTCGTTACCTCCTGCTGTACAAGCCGGTCGGCTACGTGACGACCCGCCACGACCCCCAGCGCCGGCCAACCGTCCTGACGTTGCTTGGCCGCCTGCCCACGTATCTCTATCCGGTTGGTCGCCTGGACTATGACTCCGAGGGCTTGCTCCTCCTTGTCAACGATGGTGAGCTCGCAGCGCGATTGATGCACCCGCGCCACGAGATTGCGCGCGTCTACGAAGCGCGTGTGTGGGGTGTGCCCTCTGCGGCTGCGCTCGACGAGTTGGTTCGCGGCATACCGCTCGAGATCCCAAGACACAAGGCGGGCGTGGCGCGTCGCACGGCACGCGCGCGTGTCCGTGTCCTGCGGCGGTTGCGCACATCCCGCGGCGACCAAGCCCTGCTCGAGATTGCCATTCACGAGGGTCGCAACCGCCAGGTGCGCCGCATGTGCCAGGCGGTAGGCCATCCCGTCATCACGTTGAGGCGCACACGGATCGGCCCCATTGCTGACCGCCGCCTCAAACCGGGGGCCTGGCGCGATCTCACCGCCGAAGAAGTCCGGAAGCTTCGGGAGGCAGCCGGTTTGGGTGACTTGGTGACAAGGTGACGGGGTGACGGGGTGAGGGGGTGACGGGGTGAGGGGGTGACAGGGTGAGGGGGTGACAAGGTGACGGGGAGTGACCGGGGAGCGGCTGCGTGAGGCTGTGCGGCCTGGTCGTTAGCCCGCGGACCACCGAGCAACCCCCAATCACCTTGTCACCCCCTCACCCTCTCACCCTCTCACCCTGTCACCCCCTCACCCCCTCACCCCCTCACCCTGTCACCCCCTCACCCTCTCACCCCCTCACCCTGTCGACCCCTCACCCTGTCGACCCTGTCCCCCAAGGCTTCGCCCCCTACCACTCAAGCCCTGCCCAGAACGCGACCAGATTCCACATATCCGCTATTCCTGGCTCGTGATTGAGCTCGGCGTGTGTGATGAGGGGGCTCAGCAAGAGGTCGACCTGAGTGCCGTGCGAACGCAGGTAGCGCGCAAGGTACGTCGACTCCATCGAGGGGATGACATTGTCACCCGAGCCATGGAGCAGATGGACAGGCCCCGGTGGTGCGGGCGATCGCTCCGGTGAAAGCGATGGCTCTTGACCATATCCCTCGATGAAGGGGAGCAGGGCCTTACCGAGGGCCGCCACGTCGCGCTCGTTCACATATCGCATCAACGTCCGTGCCGGTTCTGGTAGAGTGCGCGCCCGCCGGGTCGTATCGGCAAACATCCGACGAGCCCGCTTCCGGTCCACCATATTCAGGTGAGAAGCGCGTAGGAAGGTCACGAGCATCTCACGCAGCGGCGCTACTTGGGTGGGCGGTACGATGCGGTCCGCGACATTCAAGAGTATGACGACCGCGCCATAATCGTGCGGGCGAAGGGGGGAGCCATCTGGCTGGATGCCGGTGCAGAGATAGCGCAGTACGCGCCGGAAGTCGCCGTGGCCACCAAACGAGACGGTGAACGCAATCTTGTCTCGCAGGGCTGGCCGCGTCGCTGCGACGATGGAGAGCCCGCCCGCGAAGCTGATACCAACCAGGCCAATGCGATCCGCGTTGAACGGGCGCATGCCGGCGACCCATTGCGCTGCGTCTTCGATCTGGCTCGGGAGCTGCGGCGTGATTCGGTACGCCACCAGGTCCGGCAGCTCCGGCGTGATCACAGGTGTGCCGTGCGCCGCGAGGTTGCGGGCGAGGCCGGCGAGCCGCGGCTCGTCGATCCCTTGCGCGTGCACTCCACCGGTCAGGAGCAGCGGGCGCGTGCGCACACGGCCCGGAACGTAGACACGGGCCTGCAGCGTGCCACTACGCGTGGGAATCACGACCGAGCGAGTCGTGACGGTGGTCTCGATGAGGCCGGCGGCTCCTGCCGCCCACTCGCCGCCTTGGGCACCCACGCGGACGAGCAGCGCCGCACTATGTGCGTACCGCGCGGCGGGGCGGGCAAGGGCGACCACGAGAACAGCCGCGACAACTGCAAGACCGACCCGCATCAGGCGACTCATCGGCGTCAGGATACAATGCACGCGCAGGTGTGTGCCCGCCGGGTGGTGTCCCGTTGGTCACGGCTGGAAACGTGAGCTGACAGATGATCGTTGCCATTGATGGACCGTCTGGCGCGGGGAAAGGCACCGTGGCGCGTGCCGTGGCGCGGGCACTTGGATATCGGTATATCGACACGGGCGCCATGTACCGCGCAGTGGCGTGGCTCGCGATCGAACGAGGTCTGTCTCTCACAGACGAAGCTCGCGTGGCGGACCTTACGGAGCGTGCTGACTTCGTCGTTGAAGCGCACAAGGTGGAGATCGACGGTCACGACGTGACGCGGGTCATCCGCACGCCACGCATCGACGAGGCGGCCGCGGCCGTGGCGCGCCTGCCGACCGTGCGCACAGCCCTCGTCACGCGACAACGCCTTTACGGCAGCAGTGGACACCTGGTCATGGAAGGCCGGGATATCGGCACGACGGTGTTTCCGCATGCCGACGTGAAGCTCTATCTCGATGCGTCGCCCGAGGAACGAGCGCGTCGTCGTGCGAGCGATCCCGCGCACGCGGGTGAGGGGGGCGACGTGAGGCAAGTGGCGACCGCCCTCGGCGCCCGTGATACAGCGGACCGCACCCGCACGGCATCACCGCTCCAGAAGGCGGAGGATGCCGTGCTCATCGACACGACGAAGATGACAGTCGACGCCGTCGTTCGCGAGGTCTTGTCGCTCGTCGATCCCACGTGCAAGATGGAAAATGCGGGACGTAGTGGATGACGTGAGCCTGTCTACTCTGGCCGCGTGGCGCGTGCCTTGGTCAACAGCTCATGTCTTCCGCCGTGGATAGTCCTCCGCTGAGGCGGGATCCAGCTCCCAGCGGTGCCGGTCGCGTGCCTGGATCTTGCTGGCGCCCTCGAGCTCTTCGTCAACCTGATACTCCACACCGAGCGAGCGGCCGATGTCGTCGACCTGAACCTGGTCCGGTGTCTGGTTGTCACCGCCCGGCGCCTCGTCTCCGCTGCTGTAGGCGAGCTCCCAGTTGGCGTCCACGTCGCCGCCCGTCAGCACGGGGCCACTCTCAGGATGGTCACGGAGATGCTCGAGCATCTCCAGGCGGCCGCTCCGAACGGCCGAGGCGTGCGGTTCCGTCTCGAGCGAGCACGGGATGCCATGTGGCTCATCGTTGGTCGGTGCCGCCGCAGGGCGGTTCGCCTCCCGCCGACGGGGCGCCGCTGGGCGGGGGCCGCTGGCCGCGCCCAGCGCCCGCGGAGGTTGACGAGAAGGTCGAGCGGCTCTAGCCATGGCGCTATCCCCAGAGATCGTTGCAGATACTGTCTCTGCACGTTGACGAGGTAACGGTAAGTGGTGTAGTATGTTTTACTTGGCTCAATAACGAGAGCCCAGAACGTCATTCGGCCGCGACCCAGGTCAGAGAAGACCATCTGGCGAGCAGCGGACGGACGGTACGTCAACTGCGGCCATCGATGCGGCGGAGGAGGACTCCCAGAACGTTATGTCAAACCCACAACTCACGGATAAGCCGGAGCTTCACGAAGGAGGTGAGCCAGACACCACGGTGAACGGTCCTGCAAATTTCACCACCTCGTGGACCAGTGCGGATGCCGAAGTGGATCCGCATGAGTACGCGCGTCTCTTAGATCTTTACGATACCAGCTTCCGCCATATCGCGGAAGGAGAAGTCGTCAAGGGCACGGTTCTTCAGGTCACCTCGACGGAGGTTGTTGTTGACGTCGGCTACAAGTCGGAAGGCATGATTGCCCTCCAGGAGTTCCTCGACGAAACCGGCCAATTGACGGTGCAGGCCGGTGACACGGTCGACGTCTTGCTCGAGCGGACCGAGGACAGAGACGGCCACATCGTGCTCTCGCGCGAGAAGGCCGAGAAGATGAAGATCTGGGACGAGGTCGAGCGTGCCTTCCAGGATCGGAAGGTGGTGCTCGGTCGCGTCATCGAGCGGATCAAGGGCGGCTTGGCGGTGGATATTGGCGTGCGCGCCTTCCTGCCCGGCTCGCAAATCGACGTCCGACCCGTGCGTAACCTCGATGCCCTCAGGGGGCAAGAGATGCGCATGCGCGTCATCAAGGTCAACAAGAAGCGGGGCAATATCGTCCTCTCGCGGAAGGTGCTCCTCGAGGAGGAGAACGCGGAGAAGAAGAAGCACACGCTCGAGAGCTTGGCCGAGGGGAAGGTCCTGCGCGGTGTCGTGAAGAACATCACGGACTACGGCGCGTTCGTGGACCTCGGTGGCATCGACGGGCTGCTGCATATCACTGACATGTCGTGGGGCCGTGTCCAGCATCCCTCGGAGCTCTTCAAGGTGGGCGACGAGATCGATGTGATCGTGCTCAAGTTCGATGCGTCGACCGAGCGTGTGTCGCTCGGCCACAAGCAGCTTGCGCCAGACCCGTGGTCGGATGTCGTGGAACGGTATCCGGATACGGCGCGGGTGCGTGGTCGTGTCGTGAGCCTCACCGACTACGGCGCGTTCGTCGAGCTGGAGCCAGGCGTCGAAGGGCTCATTCACGTCTCCGAGATGTCGTGGAGCAAGCGCGTCAAGCATCCGTCGAAGCTTCTGAACGTCGGAGACGAAGTGGAGGCGATGGTGCTCGGTGTCGACGCGGCCAACCGGCGCATTTCGTTGGGTTTGAAGCAGGTTGCGGCAAACCCGTGGGAGGAGCTCGCCGACAAGTATCCCGTGGGGGCGGTGATCACCGGCAAGGTGCGGAACCTCACCGAGTTTGGCGCCTTCGTCGAAGTGGAGGAAGGCATCGACGGGCTCATTCATATCTCGGACATGTCGTGGAGCCGCCGCGTCAAGCATCCGTCGGAAGTGCTCAAGAAGGGCGAGACGGTGCAAGCGATGGTGCTCAACATCGATGCCGAGAACCAACGCTTGTCGCTCGGCCTGAAGCAGCTCGCGACCGATGTGTGGGATGAGTTCTTCGGTCGCACGCAAGTCGGCGACGTCGTGGAGGGTAAGGTCGTGCGCATGACCAACTTCGGTGCCTTCGTCGAGCTTGCAGAGGGTGTGGAAGGGCTGGTCCATGTGTCGGAGTTCGACGGCCAGCGCGAGGGGGAGAAAGTCGAGCTGAAGGTTGGTGAGACCCATCAGATGAAGGTCATCAAGCTCAGTCCGGCGGAGCGGAAGATCGGCCTCAGCATTCGAGCGTTGAAAGATGCCCACTTCCACGGCGACTGGGATGCGTACGTGAGTGACTCCGGCTCGCCAACCGTGACGTTGGGCGACCACTTCAAGCACCAGCAGTAGGGTGATACTCGGGGTGACAAGGTGACAAGGTGACCGGGTGAGGGGGGTGACGAGGTGATTCGATGCGTCCGTGGCGATCGAGCGAGGCTTTCACTTGTTCGTTGGGTCCACCTGACGCCCGGGCGCCCATCGTCAGCCTATCACCCCATCACCCCCTCACGTTGTCACCCCCTCACCGTATCACCTGACCAGGGGGTGACATGACGAAGGCGGACCTCGTCGAAGAAGTGTCCCGGGTGTCCGACCTCACGAAGAAGCACTCCGAAATCATCGTCGATACGGTGGTCAAGAGCGTCATCGATGCCTTGCACCGCGGCGAGAAGATCGAGCTCCGTGGGTTTGGCAGTTTTCGGCTGCGTCGACGTGAGCCGCGGCGCGGTCGCAATCCCAAGACAGGCGACCGGGTGGACGTGCCGCCCAAGAAAGTGCCGTACTTCAAGCCCGGTAAGGAGCTCAAGGATCTCATCAACCGCGCACCGATGGACGACGCGACGGCCGCGCCGCTCGCGGCGTCTGGCGACGACTCGGGTGGGTAGGGACGCCTCGCCGAGGCGTCCTGCGCGCTCCAACGCGGCTCCGGAACACCGCTCCTGCGACGACATCCGTGGATTATCTCTGGTCTCCTTGGAGAATGGCGTACGTGACCGGCGCCAAGGACGCCGATGGCTGTGTCTTCTGTGCGGCGGCGGATCCCGATGACGAGACCCGCGCCCTGCTCGTGCACGAAGGCCGCGATGCCTTCGTGATCATCAACTTGTTTCCTTACAACAATGGCCACTTGATGGTGGTGCCGCGGCGTCACTTCAGCACGCTCGCCGAGGCGACGCCGCAGGAGCTCCAGGAGCTCATCGGCCTCACACGGCTCGCCGAGCTCGCGTTGACCGATGTCTATGCGCCTCAGGGCCTCAACGTGGGCATCAATCTCGGCAAGGCGGCTGGGGCAGGGGTTCTCGATCATCTGCACATCCACGTCGTGCCGCGTTGGACGGGTGACACGAACTTCATGACGGTGTTCGGCACCGCCCGTGTTCTGCCCGAATCGTTGTCGGAGACCGCCCAACGTCTGCGTCCGGTCTTCGCACGCCTCGTGAAGGACGACAAGGGCTAACGAGCTCGTGTCGAAATCCCTTCTCGCGGCCCCTTGGACAGGTCGCCGCGATCGGTCACAGGACCGGCGTTGCGTGGGTCCTGGGCATCAACTACTGTCGTCTCCACTAACGGGCATGGGATGTCTTCCTGGCTCGCGCCTCATGGTAGATGAGCGAGCATAGCTTGACGTGAGTGGCTGGGCATGCTTTTATGTATTTATGCGCACAACGATCGACCTGCCCAACGACCTCTTCCGTGCCGCGAAAGCGCGAGCAGCCTCGCAGGGAGAGTCACTGAAGACCTTGGTGACGCGGGCCGTCGAGTCACTACTTGGGCAGCCTGGCGGCGCTGGTGGACATGAGCGTGCCCAGGTTCCCCTCTTCGGCGATCCGCGCGGTGCCAAGGTTGAGCTCACGAATGACACGCTGGCACGAATCGAGGCCGATGAGGACGTGGACTACGTTCGTCGGACGTCGAGAAGGTCGTGACGAAGCTGCTCGACAGCAACGTCTGGTTGGCCACAATCTGGGCGCGGCACGTCCACCATGCTGTGACCAAGGCGTGGTTCGATCGGCAGGATAGTGAGCTCGCGCTTTGCCGCGTGACGCAGATGGCGCTCCTGCGGCACACGACGAACTCCGCCGTGACCGGAACCGATGCGTTAACCCGACGACAGGCCTGGGACTTCGTCGAGGTGTTGATGGCAGACCCACGAGTGAGTTTTCGCGATGAGCCAGATCGCCTTGTCCCTCTCTGGGTCGCCTTCTCCAAGAAAGACGATCGGAGCCATAAGCTTTGGACGGATGACTATCTCGCGGCATTCGCCCTGGCGGCAGATGCCGATCTCGTCACGCTCGACGAAGGGTTCCAAGACCGGTATCCGTCGGTTCGCGTCACCCTCTTGACCGCTTCCTCACCGGAGCCGCCGCGCTAGTGTCGTAATGGAAGAGACGGTATCCGCCGCGGCTGAATCCGGCGTACAGCCTCCGGTCCACGAGAGCGCAGTGTCCGATCCCGAGCGACGGCATTAGTTGACCATCGGGCATACGCAGTCCCCCGCAAACCTCCTCAATACGTCCTGTCGCCACATCGAGCGCATGCAGCCCGGCAGTCCGATCCACGGCGTAGACCACCGTGCCATCCGACGACAGCACAAGCGGATCGCTGCCATAGCCCCACGCGGTGGTGTCCGGGAGGGCCGTGACCGACAGGACCTCTCCACGAAGGCTGAACATGTTGAGCACACCGCCTCGGCAAGCATTCCAGTCGTCGCCGTCTGGATCGCTGTCGGTGCCATCGTGCCCAGCCGAGAGCAGGCGTTCGCGCAGCGAATCAATCACGAGCCATTGCGTCGAGTGCGCCACGGTCTTCTTCCAGAGACAGCGGCCCACGCGCAGTCCGTCTTTCGTGCTCTCGAGGCCGAACACTCCGACGCGATCACCACTTGCCACCGCAAGCAGCTGCAAGCGTGTGTCGATGGCAAGGCCGATAACCGTCCCCCAATCCTGCAGCGCCGGAACGTAGGTGAGCCGCCGCGGCGGTACGGCTCGCGCTGACGCTCGAGAAGACGTCACCCGCTCCGAGACGACGATGCCCGGCGTCGGTGGGTCCAGAGTGTAGGACCCGCGAGGAGATGAGACGATCAGACAGTCGTCGCAAAACAGGACGCGCTCTGTATCGCCGAGAAGCTGTACCTCGACGCTCGACGTCAGGCGGCCACCCGTCGGCGTGCGCGGTACTGGCCACTCGAAGCATCGGACGTGGCCGTAGTGGTTGCAGACCAGCAGCAACGAGCCATCCGCGCTGAGAGAGGCTCCGTGCACGTCGAGGTCCAGGATCGAGGGAATGTCCTCGCCTGGAAAGATCGTCACGTCGTAGCGGGCTATCTGCGTGAATGCTGGCTCGTGGCCCTCGCCGGTGAGTCGCCTAATCTCGAAGTTGCGACCGATGTTGTCGATGAGCAGCAAGTCGTCCAGCGCAACGAGGCGGTTGATCCCTGCGCCGCCGGTGTTCGTGAACGTGGAAGCGTCGTCGGTCGGCATGACGACTCGAGGAATGCCCCTCGACTCCGCTCGGGGCGAGCCAGTGCCAACCGCCATTCCACCAGCGTCAGGTTTGCCAGGGGTCATGTCGTTGGGATTCCAAAACGCTCGAGTGCGTAAGCATCGTATGCGAAGCACAGCTCTTCGCCGGCTTCAATGTCTCTCAGAGCCTGTAGATACACGTCGTGGCCGTCAACGACCTTCGCCACGTTGGGCGTCGACGAATGATTGGCCATCGCACCGTATCCCAGCGGGATCAGTAGGGAATCGCCGACCCGATACTTGTGCTCATCAGCGTAACGGGTGCAGCGATCGGCCACCGAATTGGGCGCGACGCGCACCCCTACGACTCTGAGGCGTGCCCCCTTCTCAAGCGGCACCCGCGCAAACAGGCCATCGCCGGCGCCGGGAGTGCTCGACTCGGCGATGGAGAAGCGATCGTCATCTTCGTTCACGACTATCGGCGAGTGCATGACCTCGTGCCGGGGCAAGGAAGAGACACCCAGGGCCTCTCGCGAAAATGCGACGAGACGATAGGCATCTTACTGCAGCCCCATGCAGTTGGCGTAGTAGGTCACCGGCGCGGCCCAGTCGGAGAAGACGCCCATAATGCCGACGTCTCTGGCGAGCACATCGAGCACCGTCATCAGGTCGCCCTCGCGCGTGATGGCGGCATCGATGGTTTGAAAATAGAACCCGTTGTCTCCATCGGCGAGGGTGCCCGAGCGCTCCAGAGTCCAGGTGATGATGTCGAGGCGGGCGCGTTTGGCGTCCCTGGCATACTGCGACGGCACGATCTCGTTCCGCTCGTCCAGGGCCAGCAACGCAAACGTGGGCGGCGCGACGATGTTGATGCCCATGGACTTGTAGTCGACCAACTCGGCAAAGCTCGGCAGCTCCGAGACGTCGTTGGCATCGTCGAGATACACGGCTTGCCTGCCGAACGCCGGCTCGTGCTGGACCCAGTACAAGACGTCCTCTTGACTGAAGGACTGCGGCCATACGTCTCGGGGAGAAACGCCCGCCTCTTTGTACTCGTCGATCATTTTCTGGGCGTACGCCTCTTGCGTAAATCCGTTGAACGGCATGGTCACGCTCGGGGCCTTGAGCTCCGGCGTCATCTTCACGCCCAGCCTCTTGAAGAGCGCGATGCTCTCCTTGTGACTCAAGAGGTGGCCGCTGGTGGGACCGACGTACAGATCCGTGCGAAAGCTCGGCGTGCCACCGACAAACTCCTCGGGCGTTTGAGCGGCGGGGTTGAAGGCCTCCATCTTGCCGGTCAGCTGCTTGAGCTCCGCCAGCGTGATGTCGCTCGTCCGACATTCCGCCGTGGCTGGCGTGATGACGCTGCCGTCGGGCCCGAGGACCGCGGGCGTGAACGGTGCCGCGCACTTGCTCGCGAGCGGCGTGAGGAGAATATTCGTGGTGGTGTGGAGGTCGCCTTGGGAGTGCCGGCACACGAGCTCCAGATCCTGAGTGAAGGTCACATCGCACTCGACGATTCCCGCGCCCATGCGGGCGGCCGCTTCGTAGGACTCACGCGTGTGCTCCGGGAACTGCAGCGCCGCCCCACGGTGGCCGATGGAGAAGTCGGTCTTCCTGAACGGCCCGGCGGAGCAGCGCTGGAGCCTGCGCTTGAGCCGGCCGTCTTCCATGTCGTTGACGAGGAAGAACGGGCGCGGGCCGAGCTGCACGCGATCCCCCCGGTGCCACCTCGGATGCCTGTGGTTGGCATACTTGCCGGTGTCTTGAGCGGCTTCGGGCGGTGCAGGACTTGCCGACACCGTGATGACCGCGGCGAGACACAGAATGATGACCTGCTGGCGCATGGACGTTCCCCCTTCTCATAGGTCCGATGCCGACGGGTGGCCACGCTCGAGTGGAGCCAGCGGGAGATGGTAGGACGCCGTCGTGGCGAAGTCGTGACGACAGTGTGTCGCTAGATTGACGAGCTCAGGAACGGTGAGATCTGGACATAGTATGTTTGTTGCCGGTGCACTTCCCGCGCTCCGCGCCACGCGCGTCGATCCTGTCAGAGCGCGACACCTTTGAAGAGGGAACGGTGGCGTGGGCCCCGCTTGGTCAAGAGCTATTGGGTAGCGGACGAATCCGACTGTCCGGGATGCCACCGTCTGAACCTGCTGGGATTTGCGCGTGGTCCTCCCTGCGTTCGTCAGTCGCCATCGGGCGGCGACGGCTGAGGGGCGGGTGCCTCAACCGGGGATCGGATGTGTGGCTTCACCAGCTCCACGGTTCGCTGCGCCCTGCCGCGCGCCTGCTCGGCATCCTGCCGCGTGTAGAAGTCGGATGGCGTGATGTCCTCGGCCCCGTAGAAGGCCAGTTCGCGGTCGCGCCGGAGCTGCCGTGATGCCTCGGCCAGCGTCTCGAGCTGTGGCCCCAGCACCTGCGGAACCCGTGCACGCTCGGCCAGCAGTACGCTAGACACGTCGTGAACCCGGGGGGGATCAATGCCCGCGGCGCGCAGCAAGGCTTTGAGCGTGAGCTCGACGATCTCCTGCGACTCGCGCACGACGTCGGCCCAGCTCTCGGCCTCGACAAACAGGTCGAGCGTTCGCAACCGAATCTCGGCGCGCCGCATGTAGTCCTGCGCAAGGTTCACGTTACGCACCTTACGCGGCCTCCACCCAGTAGGGCTGACCGTGCACCCAGCGCCGCACGATCTCGCCGGCAACAATACGGCGACGAATGTCGACGAGCCGTCTCGACAAGGACAGATCTCGATCGAACAGCACAGCCCCATCCACTGCCGCCTCGGCCCAAATCCCGGATACGCGGCCGCGCCGGTCCGGCAGGTGAACAAAATGCGCCTCGACGGGATGAGAGTCCCAGCAGATTGGTTCGGCGTCCCACGTCCGATACTGCTCGCGCGTGATCGCGAAGCTCGGTTCGACGACCACGAGCACGTCCACATCGGAGCTCTGGGCGAGCTCCTCCCGGGCCCATGAGCCGAAGGCCAGGACGCCCACCAGCCCACCACTGAACAACTGCGCGGCCCGCCTCACGACCTCCGCAGCCGGCCCAATCGAGCTGCTAGGCAGCGCCAGCTTCCACGCGCAGTAATCATTCAAGGAGACACCGGCCCGCCGCGCCGCTTCCCGCAACATCGCGTGGAGGCCGGGATCGATCCTCACCACGAAACGGCCCGATGGGCGCGTAATCGCCTGAGCGACCGACCGTTTAGTATCAGTCATTTATCGACATGATACTATAGGACGCGAGCGGGCTCAATAAATCGTCATTGCTACTCGCCGAGAATCGCCTCTGCGATGATCATGCGCTGGGCTTCCGACGTGCCCTGGTAGATTTCCGTCGCGCGCACGTCGCGAAAGAGGCGTTCGACGCGCGATCCGCGGCGATAGCCGGCCGAGGCAAGAATCTGCATGGCGCGGTCTGCGGCGCGATGCGCGGCTTCGGAGGCGTAGAGCTTGGCCATGGCGGCTTCTGGCGCGACCCAATCTTGAGAATCCGCCAGTGCGGCAGCCTTGTAGGTGAGCATCCGTGCGGCGTCCAGCTCGGTGGCCATATCGGCGAGCATCCACTGGATCGCCTGATAGCTGCCAATCGGCTGGCCGAACGTCTCGCGTCGCCGCGCGTGTTGCAGCGCTTCGTCCAGGGCCGCTTGTCCGATTCCGAGCGCTTGGGCGGCCACGGCGATACGGCCGTTCTCGAGCGCACGATGCGCCACGCGAAGGCCCTGTCCAGGTCCCCCGATGACGTGGCTCTCGTCGACGTAGACGTCACGCAGCTCGAGATCCATGCAGCCGAGGCCGCGCACGCCGAGTGAGTCGTTGCGCGCAATGCGGACGATGCCCTCCGCGTCGAGCGGCACGACAAAGGCGCTGAGCGCTCGGCCGCGCGAACCCGGTTCAGAGGCGGCGAAAACCAACGCGACATCCGCCGCGACAGCATTGGCCGTCCACACCTTGTGGCCGTTGAGCCGATATCCGCGACCATCGACCGTGGCGCGGGTCTGCACATTGAACGCATCGGTGCCCGACTGCTCCTCGGACAGCGCGAATGCGCCAACTGCAGCCCCGGAGGCCAAGGGACGGAGCCAGCGGGTTTTCTGGTCGGCGTCCGCAAAGGCAACGAGGGGGGATGCGAGCAGCGAGTTGTTCACGGCGAGGATCACCGCGAGGGTGGCGCTCGCGCGAGCGACCGCCTCGAGCGCGAGCGCATACGTGACATGGTCGCGACCCCCGCCGCCGTACGCGTCCGGCACCGTAATCCCCATCAGGCCAAGGGCAGCTGCCCGACTGACGAGATCGCGCGGAAACTCGTCGTGCTCATCGATCGCGGCTGCGCACGGCGACACCTCCTCACGCGCGAACCGCTCGACGAGCTCCAAGAATGCTTGCTGCTCCGGGCTGAGGTCGAAGTCCATTCGAAACCACGAAGATCACAAAGTCGAAACCACGAAGGACACGAAGATCACGAAGACCAAACCACGAAGCGCACGAAGGTTACGAAGATTGAATCACGAAGAACACGAAGCTCACGAAGAAGGCTTCGTAGTGTGACTAACCACCGAGAATCTGCTTGGCGATCGTTTGAAGCTGCAGATTCGAGGTGCCCTCGTAGATCTGCCCGATCTTGGCGTCGCGATAGAGCTTCTCGACGGGATAGTCCCTGACGAAGCCGTATCCGCCCAGCAGGTTCACTGCGAGCGACGCCGTCCGTTCTGCCACCTCGGAGGAGAAGAGCTTGCACATTGCTGCCTCCGTGAGGAAGGGATGGCCGGCGTCGCGCAGCCGCGCGGCGTTGTAGACGAGCAGGCGCGCGGCCTCGACCTCGGTAGCCGCGCGGGCGAGCTGGAACTGAACGCCCTGGAATTCCGCGACCGGCTTGCCGAACTGCTTGCGCTCCTTCGTGTGCTTGATCGCCTGCTCGAGCGCGCCACGCGCGAGCCCGACCATCTGCGCGCCAATGCCAATGCGGCCTTCGTTCAGCGTATCGATGGCGACCTTGTACCCCTTGCCGCGCTCACCGACCAGGTTGTCGTGCGGCACTCGACACTGCTCGAAGAGGAGCTCGCACGTACTGCTCGCGCGAATACCAAGCTTGTCTTCCTTCTTGCCCACGGTGAAGCCTTCGAAGCCGCGCTCGACCAGAAAGGCCGTGATACCACGGTAGCCCGCCTCTGGATTGAGGTTCGCAAAGACGAGGAAGAGGGTCGCTTCGTTCCCGTTGGTGATCCAGAGCTTCTGTCCGGAGAGTCGAAAGCCATCGTCGGTTTCGACGGCGCGTGCGCCCATGGCAAAGGCGTCGCTGCCGGAGCCGGCTTCCGAGAGCGCGTAAGCGCCGATCCAGGTGGTTGCGAGCTTTGGGAGGTACCGTCGCTTCACGCTGTCGTGGCCCCAACGCAGCAGCGCGTTGATGACGAGCGTGTTCTGGACATCCACGAGAACACCAACGGACGGATCGACACGCGACAGTTCCTCGACCGCGAGCACGGCATGGAAGAACCGCCCACCGGCCCCGCCGTCCGACTCCGGGATCTCGATGCCCATCACGCCGAGCTCGAAGAGCTGCCGCACGAGGTCGGCGTCCAACAGGGCGTGCTCGTCCATCTCGCCGACGCGCGGCCGGACCTTTTCGTCGGCAAACTGCCGGATGCTGTCACGGAAGAGGGTTTCGTCTTCCGACAGACGCGTCAGAGGGAGGGGCGTGTCGAGTAAAGGGTCACCCATGTGTCCGCCGGTGCAAGAACTTTTGCGAAGCTGCGGCCCGCAAGAATCCGCGTGAATGTTATCATTACCAAATATCCCCACCGAGCGTGGCACACTCGAGGCAAGAGTCCAATGACTTCCAGGCACTTACGCAAGCGATTCGTTGCCGCCTGGGTGGCGTGCGTCCTCGCGGGCGCCGCAGCCGTCCAGGTGGTGCATCATGGCGCCGAAGCCGCCGCGGCGGCGTCTCGCGATGCAGCGGGCCAGAGCCCGCAGGCGCCGCCGCCAGAGCGCCCACCGGCCGAGCAGGCGGAAAAGCCGCCCGCCGCGCCAACCGAGCAGGAGCAGGAGCAGAAGCAGGAGCCCGGTCAAGCGGGCAATCAGGAGCAAGCCGAGGCTCCCGAGCAGCCGACGTTTCGTACCGGCATCAACTTCGTGCGGGTCGACGCGATCGTCACCGATCGGAAGGGCAATCCCATTACCGATCTGACGGCCCGTGACTTCGAGCTGCGAGAAGACGGTGAGCCACAGCGCATCGAGGCGTTTCGCCTCATCCGTGTGACCGGTGAGCCAGATCCGGGTGAAGCGTCGCCGCGCGCCATCACGTCTGACTATGTCGAGGAGTCGGAAGCCGCGCGCGAGGACGTCCGCCTCATGGTCATCTTCTTGGACGATTACCATGTGCGCCGCGGCGCAGACCTCTTCGTCCGGCAGGTCTTGGCCGACTGGGTCGACAACCATCTCGGTACGACGGACATGGTGGCCGTGATGACCCCGCTCACCTCACTGTCGGAGGTGAAGTTCACGCGGAACCGCCGTCTCGTCGCGTCCGCGATGCGCAGCTTTCTCGGACGCAAGGGCGACTACTTTCCACGCAACGAGTTCGAGGAGCGGTACGCCAACTATCCGGTCGAGGTCGTGGAGCGCATTCGCAATCAGGTGAGCCTCTCCGCCCTGGAGGGCTTGATGGTGAAGCTCGGCGGCATGCGCGAGGGACGCAAGACGGTCGTGCTCGTGAGTGAAGGCTACTCGAACTACGTCCCGCCGCAGATGAACGATCCGGTCGCGTCGATGCCAGGCTTCGGCAACACCAATCGGCGCAATCCCACGTTGGGTGGGGATATGAACGAGGATCGTGCGCGCTTCTTCGCGAACAGCGACTTACACGTCTATGTGCGCGAAGCCTTTGCCTCGGCCAACCGCAATAACACGTCGATCTACGCGCTCGATCCGCGCGGCCTCGCGGCATTCGAGTACGATGTGAGCCAACCCTCCGTGCCGCTCACCACCGACGCGGGCTCGCTCCGCGAGACGATGGACACGCTGCGGGTCCTGGCCGACGAGACCGACGGCCGCGCCATCGTCAACCAGAACGACCTCATGAGCGGGCTGAATCAGATGTTGCGCGATTCGAGCGCCTATTATCTCTTGGGTTACACGACCACCAAAGCGACCGATGGCAAGTTCCACGAAATCAAAGTGCGCGTGAAGCGCGACGATGTCGACGTACGGGCGCGGCGCGGCTATTGGGCCTACAACGAGGCGGACGTGAAGCGTATGACGGAAGCGACCAAGCCTGGACCACCACGCGACGTCACCGACGCGCTCGCGGCGGTCGAGCGGCCAGGCCGGGCGGAGGTGATTCGGACGTGGGTTGGCTCGTCGCCAGGCGAGAACGGGCAATCGCAGGTCATGTTCGTCTGGGAGCCGGCCTCCGGCGCGGTCACTGGGCGGGAGGATCGCGTGGCGCGTGTCCGCGTCACCGCGGCGGGCAGCGGCGGTACACCGTACTTCCGCGGTGTTGTCCCGGAGAACGGCTCGGCCAATGCCCCGGTGACCTTCACCGCACCGCCTGGTCCGATGCAGGTCAGGCTCGCCGCGGAGGGTAAGGACGGCGGTGTGGTGGACTCCGATCTCCTGGATATCAGTGTCCCGGACTTCACCACGCCGGAGGTTCACGTCGCCACGCCGGCCGTGTACCGCATGCGGACCGCCGTCGAGTTTCGAGAGGCGAGCAAGAGTCCCAACGCCGTGCCGACGCCATCACGCCAGTTCAGCCGCACCGAGCGGCTGTTGATCCGGTTTGCCGGGGCCGGACCTGGCGGCAATCGAGGCCTCCAGCCTTCGGCTCGTCTGCTCAATCGGCAGGGCCAGCCGATGTCGGATCTGCAAGTGGGAGAGGCGCCCCAGGGCGGGCTGTACACGTGGCAGGTCGATCTCCCGTTGGCCGGCCTGCCACCAGGAGACTTTCTCGTCGAGCTGAAGGCCGCGGCTGGCGAAAAATCCGCCCGCCAGCTCGTAGGCTTCAGGGTTGGGAGCTGATTGGTGTGAGCAAGACGATCGAGCCGCAACAATCAACCCGCGCCGACTGGGAGCGAGACACATTGGCACCGGCGCTCGAGAAAGCGCCGGAGCGTCGCGCCTCTTTCAAGACCGTATCCGGCCGTGAGGTCGGGCGGCTCTACACGCCGGAAGACCTGCCGAACTGGGACTACACGCGTGACCTCGCCGATCCGGGTGTCTTTCCCTACACCCGCGGTATCCACGCCACCGGCTATCGTGGCAAGCCATGGACGATGCGGCAGTTCGCGGGCTTCGGGACGCCGGAGGCGACAAACGGGCGCTACAAGGAGCTGCTGGCGGCCGGCGGAACCGGTCTGAGCGTGGCCTTCGATTTGCCCACGTTGATGGGACGCGATCCGGACCATGCGATGTCGCTCGGCGAGGTAGGGAAGTGCGGCGTGAGCGTGGCGTCGCTAGCCGACATGGAGCGTCTCTTCGAGGGGATCGACCTTTCGGCGGTGACCACGTCGATGACCATCAATTCGCCGGCCGCCATGATCTTCGCGATGTACCTGGTGGTTGCGGAGAAGGCCGGGGCGAGTTGGCGCCAACTATCGGGCACGATACAGAACGACATCCTGAAGGAGTACATCGCGCAGAAGGAGTACATCTATCCGCCGCGGCCCTCCATGCGGTTCATCACCGACGTGTTTGCCTTCTGCACGCGGGAGGTGCCGCGGTGGAACTCGATCTCGGTCAGCGGCTATCACATTCGTGAAGCGGGCGCGACGGCTGCGCAGGAGCTGGCATTCACCTTGCGCGACGGCATCGAGTACGTGCAATGGGGCGTCGACGCAGGGCTCGATGTGGACGACTTCGCACCGCGCATCTCGTTCTTCTTCAATGCCCACAACGACTTCTTCGAGGAGATTGCCAAGTACCGCGCGGCGCGCCGCATCTGGGCGCATGTGATGCGCGATCGATTCCGTGCGACAGCGGAGCGATCGTGGAAGCTGCGCTTCCACAGCCAAACGGCGGGCGTCTCGTTGAGCGCCCAACAGCCCTACAACAACGTCGTGCGCACGACGATCCAAGCCCTTGCCGCGGTGCTCGGTGGTACGCAGTCGCTCCACACCAACTCGTTGGACGAGGCGCTCGCCTTGCCGAGCGCGCAGGCCGCCACGCTCGCCTTGCGGACACAACAGATCATCGCCAACGAGAGCGGCGTGAGCAACGTTGTCGACCCTCTAGGCGGCTCGTACTTCGTCGAAGCGCTGACGCGGGATCTCGAGGCGGAGGCGTACCGCTACTTCGAGACGATCGACCGGATGGGCGGGATGGTCACGGCCGTCGAACAGGGCTATCCGCAGCGCGAGATTGCTGAGAGCGCGTATCAATTCCAGCAGGCCGTGGAGCGCAAGGAACAGATCATCGTGGGCGTGAACGAGTTCGCCCAGGAGGAACAGTCGCCGATCGACATCCTCTACATCGACGAAGAAGCGTCGGACACACAATGCCAACGGCTGCACGAGCTGCGCGCGACCCGCGATCCCGCGGCCGTGCAACAGGCATTGGACGCCTTGCAACGGGCCGCCGTGGGCCACGACAACGTGATGTACCCAATTCTCGATGCCGTACGAGCCTACGCGACCCTCGGTGAGATGTGCGACGCGCTGCGTGAAGTCTGGGGCGAGTACGAGGAACAGCCCACGGTCTAATGCGCAAGATACGTGTCATTGTCGCCAAACCTGGTCTCGATGGGCACGACCGAGGGGCAAAGGTCATTGCTCGGGCCCTCCGGGATGCGGGCATGGAGGTGATTTATACCGGTCTGCGACAGACACCGGAGCAGATCGTGGCAGCCGCCCTGCAAGAGGACGCCGACGTCATCGGCTTGTCGATTCTCTCGGGCGCGCACCTCCACATCTGCCCACGAGTGATGGCGCTTCTCGAGCAGCACCAGCTGGACGACGTATTGGTCGTGGTGGGCGGAATCATCCCAGACCAGGACGTCGAGAAGCTGCAGAGAATGGGCGTCCGCGGGATCTTCATCCCCGGTACGCCCATGCAGCAGATCGTGGACTTCATCAGCGGCAACGTCCGTAAGTAGAAAGCCCTCCCTTTTGACCCATCAGCCTGAACCCAGTACGATGTGGCTCTATGGCGGACGGCCGGACGCTCGACAGTCCTATCATCGCTCCCGATAAGCCAGCGCTCGAAGGCCTCGAGGCCAAGTGGATGACGCGGTGGGAGGCTGAAGGGATCTATCGCTTCGACAGATCTCGTCCGCGGGCCGAGGTCTACGCGGTCGACACGCCGCCTCCCACTGTGAGTGGCACCCTGCACATCGGCCATGTGGCGTCGTATACGCACACCGACGTCGTGGCGCGGTTTCAGAGGATGCGAGGCAAGTCTGTCTTCTACCCAATGGGGTGGGACGACAACGGGCTGCCGACCGAGCGCCGCGTGCAGAACTACTACGGGGTGCGGTGCGATCCATCGCTGCCGTACGACCCGCATTTCGCGCCGCCCGAGAAGCCTGGCCGAGAGGTCATTGCCGTCTCGCGCCCCAACTTCATCGAGCTCTGTTCCAAGCTCACACAACAGGATGAGAAGGCGTTCGAGGAGCTGTGGCGCTACTTGGGACTGTCCGTCGATTGGTCGATGACCTACGCCACGATCGACACGCGGGCCCAACGCGCTTCGCAGCGGGCATTCCTCCGGTTGCTCGGGCGTGGTCTCGCCTACCAAGTGGAAGCCCCTACTCTCTGGGACGTCGATTTCCGGACGGCTGTTGCGCAGGCAGAGCTGGAGGATCGCGAAGTCCCGGGCGCTTATCACCGCATCCGATTTGCTCACCAGGACCGGCAGGGCGCCGTCGAGATCGAGACGACCAGGCCCGAGCTCATTCCAGCGTGCGTTGCCCTCGTGGCACATCCGAACGACGAGCGGTATCGGCCGCTGGTGGGATCGGAGGTGGTGACACCGCTCTTCGGCGTACGCGTGCCCGTACGTGCGCACGAGCTTGCCGATCCTGAGAAAGGCACGGGCATCGCCATGATCTGCACGTTCGGCGACCTGACCGACGTGACCTGGTGGCGAGAGCTGCACCTGCCCGTGCGCAGCGTGATCGCATCGAACGGGCGCCTGCGCCCGTTGAGCTGGGGCGCCGCGGGCTGGGAGTCGATCGACCCCGAGCGTGCGCGGCGCTTCTATGAGGCGCTCGAAGGGGTCCCTATCGCCAAGGCGCGTGCGCGCATCGTCCAGGACCTGCGGGAGAGCGGTGATCTCGTTGGTGAGCCTCGCCCGATCACGCACGCCGTCAAGTTCTACGAGAAGGGTGACCGCCCGCTCGAGATCGTGACGAGTCGCCAGTGGTTCATCAAAGCGACGGAGCTCCGCGAGGCGATGCTGGAGCGTGGTCGCGAGCTCACGTGGGTGCCGGATCACATGCGGCACCGCTATGAGGCTTGGGTGAATGGTCTCACGGGAGACTGGTGCGTGAGCCGGCAGCGATTCTTTGGCGTGCCGTTTCCCGTGTGGTATCCGGTCGGCGCCGACGGCCTGACCGACTACGACCATCCCATCGTCCCGTCCGAGACCCGCCTGCCGATCGATCCGTCGACGGACACTCCGGAGGGATACGGTCCGGAGCAGCGGGGCCAGGCCGGAGGGTTCCAGGCGGACCCGGACGTGATGGATACGTGGGCCACCTCGTCGCTGTCACCGCAAATCGCGGCCGGGTGGGAAGAGGACGAGAGCTTGTTCGAGCGCGTCTTTCCGATGGATTTGCGGCCCCAGGCGCACGACATCATCCGAACGTGGCTCTTCACCACCGTCCTGCGCGCTCACCTGGAGCACGACTCGCTGCCGTGGAGCCACGTCGCCATCTCTGGCTGGGTGCTCGACCCGGATCGCAAGAAGATGTCGAAGTCGAAGGGCAACGTGGTGACGCCGCTCGGCCTGCTTCAGGAGTTCGGATCCGATGGCGTGCGCTACTGGGCGGCAAGCGGCGGGCCGGGCGTGGACACCGCGTTCGAAACGGCGCAGATGCGCGTAGGCCGCCGGTTGGCCATCAAGCTCTTGAACGCATCGAAGTTCGTGCTGAGCCGGCCGGAGCCGAGCGGTCCGGTGACGGAGTCGGTGGACCGCGGCCTCTTGACGCGCCTGGCACGTGTCGTTGCCGACACCACCCGCGATCTGGAGCAGTACGAATATGCGCGTGCGCTCGATCGTATCGAGCGCTTGTTCTGGGGATTCTGTGACGATTACCTCGAGTTGGTGAAGTCGCGACGCTACGGCGACCAAGGTGTGCAGCTCGCATCCTCGGCAAACGGTGCCATGCTGGTCGCGCTGCCGGTCATGCTCCGCCTGTTCGCGCCGTATCTCCCTTTTGCCACCGAGGAGGTCTGGTCCTGGTGGCACACTGATTCCGTTCACCGCGCCAAGTGGCCCACGAGCGATGACGTGCTGGCGGCCATTGGCGGCGAGCACGTGGCCGGTCTCGAGACACTCGAGGTGGCGGTCGAGGTGCTGGGCGAGGTGCGCCGTGCGAAGTCGGAAGGCCAGCGGCCGCTCAAAGCGCCGGTCGCGCGTGCGATCGTCCACGACAGGCCGGCTCGCCTCGAGCGCCTGCGCGCTGCAGATGCGGATTTGCGCGCCGCAGCCCTCATTCAAGTACTTGAACTGGTCGCAAGCGATCAATTCAGGGTGGAGGTGGAGTTGGTCGCATGAAGGTCGCGCCATTTGCGCCACTCGAGCCAGGCTTCTACCGAGAGGTGGTGCGGCGCGCGCTCGCCGAAGATCTCGGTTGGGGCGACGTGACGACGGAAGCGACCGTTCCGAGCGACCTGCGCGGCCGCGGCCGTCTCGTTGCCAACGAGCCGTGTGTGGTGGCCGGCCTCGACATCGCGGCAGAGACGTTCCGGCAGCTCGACCCGAATGCCGTGGCGACATGGGCCGTGCAAGATGGCGCACGGATCAGCGCTGGCACTCAGCTTGGAGAGGTGGTTGGCCGCGCGGTGGCGCTCCTCACGGCGGAGCGCACTGCGTTGAACTTCCTCCAGCGACTTTGCGGTATCGCGACGTTGACCCGTTCCTTCGTGGAGGCCGCTGGCGGTCGGACGACAGTGCTCGATACCCGCAAGACCGCGCCGACCCTGCGTGCGCTGGACAAGTACGCCGTTCGTGCCGGCGGAGGCGTGAATCACCGCCTGGCGCTCGACGACGGGATCCTCATCAAGGACAACCACGTGACCGTGGCAGGTGGAGTTCGGAGCGCCGTGGCCCGCATGAAGGAAGCCGGCCAGGACATGCCCATCGAGGTCGAGGTCAAGACGCTCGATGAGCTCGACGCGGCTCTCGAGGCCGGGGCGGACCGCATCCTCGCCGACAACATGGAGGTCGACGCCTTGCGAGAAGTGGTCAAACGGACGCGCGGCCGCGCACGTGTGGAGATCTCAGGCGGAGTCACGCTCGACCGTGTGCCGGAGCTGGCGATCCTCGGCGCCGAGTTCATCTCGGTCGGCGCGATCACTCATTCGGCGCGCGCCATCGATCTCACTTTCAGCATCGAGGCGCTTTGAATACAGGGGTCAGGGGGCAGGGAACAGTAGGGAACAGGGACCCCTGTGATGTCAGAGCTCCCAAACGATCTTGGCGTAGCGCTGGCTGGTGTGGTCCAACATGCTGGCGCCTTTGCCACCAGAGTTCTGTTTCGTCCCATCGTCGCATCGACGAATGACGAGGCGGCGGCGCTCGCAGCCGGCGGCGCACCTGAGGGAACGATTGTCATCGCCGAGGAGCAGACTGCTGGACGCGGCCGCCGGGGCCGGACCTGGCACTCACCGGCTGGAGCTGGCGTCTACTTCTCGATCGTCTTTCGTCCAACGGGTGCGGAGTCCCTGACGACACAGGGCGGCGGATCGGCGACCGCACTCCTGACGGTGATGAGCGGCGTGGCGGTCGCGGAGGGCATTCGGCAGGCTTCCGGCCTCGCTGTTGCCATCAAGTGGCCGAACGACGTCGTGGTCGAGGCGCGTGTGCCCGTTACAGGACGCGCGCGTCGCAGGAAGCTGGCCGGGATCCTGGCGGAGGCGGCAGTGACTGGCGAGCAGCTGCAGCATGTGATCGTGGGCATCGGCGTCAACGTGCGAGAAGCGCCACGACCACGGGAGATCGTGCAGCTTGCCACCTCGATCGAGGGGGAGCTGGGGCGGTCGTGTGAGCGCGGCGCGTTGGTTGCGGCCATTGTCGCGGCGCTGGCGTTCTGGCGCCGGCGGACATTGGCTGGAGACCTACAGGCTGTCCTGCAGCGCTGGCGCGAGCTCTCACCCTCTAGTCGTGGCGTGCGTGTCGGATGGGAGGCGCAAGGTCGGCTGCGGCGCGGCGTGACCGCTGGCATCGACAGCACCGGCGCGTTGCTCGTCGACACACCAGAGGGCCGCGAACGCGTTGTCGCGGGTGAGCTGTCGTGGGAGTGGTGAGATGGCGAGTCCCGAGGTCACGGTTCCCAGTCCTGGTGGTATGGATCTCGGTCAGTACTGCCGGGATCTCGAAGCGTATTTGTGCCGCAAGAATGGCGGGCATCTCATTCGAATCGTTGGTCCCGGGTTCGAGATGGTCAGCGGTTGGTACGCACGCGGTGTGCCGCTGCCGATCGCACAGCGCGGCATCGATCGGCTCGTCGAGCGGCGTGCCCACGGCCGCAGGCCCGGCCGGCCAGTGCGCATCGAGTTTTGTGAGCCGGAGGTGCTTGAGGCCTTCGAGGAATGGCGCCGTGCCATGGGCCCGCTCTTCGCCCGAACCGCTGATGGCGGAGCCAGCACCGTGCGCGAGGTCGCTGCCGCGAGCGCGCAAGCGGCGGGTTCGAACCGAGCCTCGCTCCCTGAACACCTCCGACGTGTGTTGGTGCGATTGACGTCGGTTCGAGCAGCCGTCCAGCACTCACCGGCGTTCGAGGCGGCGCTGGACGTCGCGATCGGGGAGCTCGGTGCCGTGCACGATGCATCGCGCCGGGCGCGCGGTGCGCGCCGCGCGGAGATGCTGGAGCGCCTCGTCGACGTCGACTCTCGCCTGATGGTGGCAGCACGCGCCGCGCTGCCGGCGTCGGAGAGCGCCCGGTGTGAGCAAGAGGCCGAGGCGCGGTTGGCCTCGCATCGGGATCACATGTCGGCCGAAGACTACCGACGATTGCGTGACGCGGCGGTGGAGAAGCTGGTGCGCGACCATCTGCAGCTGCCGCTGATCGCGCTGGGCTGACGACGCGGGAGCCTAAAGGCCCCGCGCTACGTACTCCACATTTCGTTTGTAGCGCGCGAATGTAGGAACTCCAGGGGCGCGGCTTTGGCCGCGCCAAATCCAAACTGTGCTGAAGCCGGGCGATCTCGTCGAGCTGACGATCCAGAAGCCTGTCGTGGGAGGCCGCATGATGGCGCGGTCTTCGGACGGCGTCGTGCTCGTTTCCGGTGCGATTCCGGGCGAGCAGGTGCTGGCGCGCGTCGAGCGCACTACGCGCGACGTTGCGCATGCCATGACCGTGCAGGTGATCGAGGCGTCCGCCAATCGGCGGCCGCTTGCCAGGGATCCCGCCTGTGGTGGGCTCTCGTATGCGCACATTGCCTATCCAGCGCAGGTCCAGCTCAAACGGGAGGTGATTGCCGACGCGCTGTGGCGGATCGGCCGCGTGCAGCTTGCAGATCCGCCATCGGTCACCCCATCGTCGGAGCAGGCGTACCGGCTCCGGGCGCGCTTTCACGTCCGTGGCGGACGGGCCGGCTGGTTTCGCGAGGGCACGCACGTTCTCTGCAGCGCGCGCGGCAGCGGCCAGATCATGGACCAGGCCCTCGACGCCGTCGATCGGTTGGTCTCACGCCTGCCCGCGTCGGTTCGAGACACCGTCGACACGATCGAACTTGCCGAGAACCTGCCCGCCACGTCGCGTGTATTGCACCTCACCCCGAGACGTGGCGCACGCTTCGGACCAGGGCTGGCGTGGCGTGAGGCGTCCGGACCGGACGTCACGGGAATCTCGTGGTCGCGCCAGCGGGACGACAGCGTCGAAGCGTTGTGCGGCGAGCCTTGGGTGGCGGATGCCATCGAAGCCATCGTGCCGGGCGCGACCAGCTCGACGGGGCTCGAGGTACGGCGTCACGCGCCGTCGTTCTTTCAGGCGAACCGTTACCTGCTGCCGGCGCTCGTGGACGCTGTGACGCGGTGGACAGGTGATGGTCTCCTCGTCGATCTCTATGCGGGTGTCGGGCTGTTTGCCCTGGCTGCCTGCGTGCGCGGGGCAGCGGAGGTGATTGCCGTCGAGGGTGATGCGGTGAGCGCGCGCGACCTCGAAGAGAACGCGCGCCCCTTCTCTCCTAAGCTGCGAGTGGTACACGACCCGGTCGAGCGCTTCTTCGCTGGCGCCCAGGGGCTCGGACCGCGTTCCACGCTCATCGTCGATCCGCCACGAACCGGCATCTCTCGGCCGGCCATGCAAGGCATCATCGCTGCCAATGCCCCGCGCCTCGTGTACGTGTCGTGCGATGTTGCAACCTTCGCGCGTGACGTGCGACGTCTCCTGGACGCCGGCTATGCGCTAGCCCACCTGGAAGGATTTGATCTGTTTCCAAATACCGGGCATGTTGAGGTCGTAGCGGCCCTCGAACGAGGTTAGACCGCTGCACGCCCGAACCTAAAGGTCGGGCCTACATGCGCATCGTCTGGTCAAATCAAGTGTAGGCCCGACCTTTAGGTCGGGCGTGCGGTTTCGTGGTTTTCACATGCGCGGCGGCACGGCGGCGCCCATCAGCTCGAGGGCGCGTGTCATTTGGCGCCGGAAGTAGCTGGCGGCGGCGGCGCGCCAGATGCGTCGTTCCGGTTGCTCTTCGTTGAGGATGGGATACTTGTGGTACCAGGCGTTGAACATCTGCGCGACCGAGAACGCATACTTCGCCAAGACCGAGAGCTCGAGCGTTCGTAACGCTTGCTCCACCACTTCGTCCAAGCGAGCAGAAGCGAGCACGAGATCCCACAGCTCGTCGGCCTCCGATCCGCTTTCCAGCACGGTGGCCGGCGTCGCCTGGATCGAATCGGCAATGTCGTCTTCAGTCACACCGTCCCGGTCGCGCAGCTTGTTGAAGATGTTGTTGGCCCGAACGACCGCGTACTGCACGTAAGGCCCGCTCTCACCCTCGAAGCTGAGCGCCTCGTCTATGTCGAACGTAATGATCTTGGTGCGCGAGAACTTGACCATGAAATAGCGCAGAGCCGCGACCCCGATGACCTCTGCAGTCCGCCGGACATCCTCGGCGGAGAAGCCGGGGTTACGTCGCGTTACTTCCTCGGCTGCTTTTTGAACGAGGCGATCGAGGAGGTCATCCGCTTTGACGCCCCGTCCTTTGCGGCCAGACACCTCGACGAATGGCTTGCCCTCGTCGCTGGCCTGGTAGCCGAGCTCGCGGGCCGTGCGGTGCGACAGCGCCACCATCTCATAGGCGAAATGAATGGACCGCTCCGCCTCCCGCACGTGCCCCATCGTCTTCAATGCTTGCTTGAGCAGCTTCTGCAGATAGGACTGACGCGTATCGATCACGTTGTATGCGATTGCTGCGCCACCAAACGATGGCGACGTGGCACCACTCGTCGGCGCTGTTGCCGTGGCCCACACCGTGCCGCTGTCGAGGCGGGAAGCGAATGGTCGATAGTTGAAGTCCGCTCCGAGCAGCCCGAACTTCCAGAATTGATACGCGATGTCCTTGCCGACATACGTGACGGTGCCGTCCGAGCGCACGATCACCTTCTCACGCGTCTCCGCTTCATCCTGAGCGTCGTCAACGCGAGCTTGGTCGGCGTAGAGGTCTGCCGCATCTACCTCGCCGGGGCTCACGTTCGTGTCGACGTCCTCGTCGATGCGCATGACCCAACAGCCGACAAGACGCCCCTCCTGCTGCAGGAAGATCACGCCCTCTCGTTTCAACGTTTCAAATGCGGTCGCCCAAAACTTCAGGCGCAGAATGTCGCCTTCCCACGTCAGCAGGTCATAGTCGACGCCGAGCCGCCCCATCGTCCGCAGGTGCGCACGGACAATGTGTTCCGCGATGAAGGCGGCCATGGCTGGCGCGTCACCCCCGCCGTGCTCGATGGCGTGAAGCGTGGCCGAGCGCTTCGCGAGGCGCGCGCGATCCTCCTCGTACCATTCGGTCACCCGCGCATAGAGATCCCAGCAGTAATAGTCGAACCGCGCTTCCTCCGCCAACCGGCGAACATCGACGAGCGTCTTCTGTTCCAGCTCACGAAAGCCGACGACGACATCTGCGACTTGTACGCCGGTGTCGTCGATGTAGTTGTGCACCTCGACGGGAGCACCAAGGAAGCGGAGGAGGCGCACGAGCGTGTCGCCAATTGCTGCGTTGCGGAGATGGCCGATATGGGCCGCCTTGTTGGGGTTGATGGACGTGTGCTCGACAATCGTCTTGACCTGGGGGACGGCGCTGGAGGACGAGGTGGGCTCCGTAGCGCTGGCCAGGCCGGCTCGCAGGAGGATGGCCCGATCGAGGAATACGTTCACGTAGCCGTTGGGTGCGGCGACAGCGCGGGCGATGCCGTCGAGGGGGCCGAGCGTATCGACGATCTCCTGAGCGATCACGCGCGGTGGCCGCTTGAGCCGGCGCGCCAGCTCGAATGCCACGGGCAGGGCAAGATCGCCGAACGCGCGTCGTGGCGGCGCTTCGATAACCAGCGCAGGAAGGTCGTTGGCGGAGAGCTCGTACCGGCGCCTGAGCAGTTCCGTGAGCCGGACGCGAATCTGCTGTTGAATCGGTAGGATCATGGAATCAGGAATCGGGAATCAGGATTCGGGAAACGGGAAACAGGAAACAGGAAACGGCCCTTCGAATGGTTTGACTCACGTTGCGTCATGCGGGTACGATGCCCGCCAATCAGGTCCGCACGCGGTCAAGGCGCGCGCGTAGTCGAACGGTGTGTTGACGTTGAGCAGGAGCACACCGTCCGGGTCATGCTTGCGAAGCGCCTCTGGCTCGAGCTCGTGGACCTGCAGCGAGCCGAGCAAATCGCGGAACGACAAGTGGCCAGCCTCGAGCAGCTCGCGGACCGTCTCGTGACATGTCCGCGCAATCGAGGCGCAGACGGGATAACGGCCGTCAGGCGCTCGAGGCACCGCGATTGGGGCATCGCGCCCGGCGCACATCAAATCCGCCACGAACGCGCTGTGGAGAAAGGGCATATCGCACGCCACGACGAGCAGCTGCGAGGCGTCGCTTGCCGCCAGCGCCGCCTCGATGCCGGCCAGCACGCCGCGGCCCGGCAGCCGGTCGGCAATCGCAGGCAGCCCCAACTCTGGATAGGCTCCCGGCACGTTCGTCACAATTGCCAGATGCCGAACGTGCGGGCCGATGGCCGCAACGAGTCGATCGATCACCCGCGTGCCGCCGACGAGCAGCTGCGCCTTGTCGCAGCCGCCGAGCCGACGGCTCCGGCCGCCGGCCAGGATCGCTGCGTCCCAGTCGTTTGTCGGGTGATCGCTGGGCCTGTCAACCAAGGGCGGATTGCCAGCAGCACATTGGTCTCGTACGTAGCGCGCGGCCCTCGAGCCGCGCGTGCGAGCGGGCCCTGAGCTTGTCGAAGGGGCCCCTCGCTACGTACTGTGGTCGTCGTAACACTATCAAAGAATGGGTGAAGGGAGAATCGACCGTCTCGTCGCGGCGAGCATCCACCAGGCGATCGCCGACTGCCTGCCGCTGCAGCTCGAGTTCTACGAGACCTGGCTGAAGCCCTTCAATTGGCGGAAGAGCGAGCTGAGCGTCGCTTCGGTCTCCGCCGTTCTGAGCTTTCTCCGACAGGAGGGACACGCGTACCGCGAAGTCGTGAAGACTGCCGGTCGGTACGCCGCCCAGTGGACCTACGATGATCTCCCTTGGTCGACGCGGGTCCTCGGCCAACGGCTGGTGCCGCGCGCGTTCCGCATTCGCAGGCTGCTGCGCCTGGCGAGTCAGCTCGTCGGAACGACCTCACGCGAAGGGCGCCTGACGGTTCGCATGCGTGGCCAGGTGCCGGTGATTGAGCTCGCCGGCTCGGTATTTTGCGAGGTGCGCCGCGTGTCCGGCGCACCCTTGTGCGCTTACTACGCCGACGCCATCGAGCATCTGTTTCGACTCGACCGTTTTCACTGCACCGTGTCCATCGTCACCTGCCGCGCCATGGGTGCCGGCTGTTGCACATTGACAATAACTGTCGGCGACCGTACGGCGACCGACGTGCCACGGCAGCAGCCTGCGGAGCACGGTCGTCTGATCCAAGCAGGGGAGAATGTTTCGTGATCCGGATTGGTAGAGTGGGCTCTCTTCGGACCGTCGCGAGCGCATTGGGGCTGCTTGCGGCCTACCTCGTCACGCCCGCCGGCACGTGCGCTCTTGCGGCGCCGAACCTAACTGTTCCGGCGGACATGGGCCACGACCTCGTCGTTGCCTTCGAGGGAGCGGGCGACGATCCCCGCCTCGTCTGGCTGGGCGAGGGGGTTGCCACGCTGGTCGCCGACGGCCTCAGGAGGGCCGGTCGACCGACGTACAGCGGGCGCGAACGGGCTCGCATCTTGGAGGGCATGCAGTTGCCGACGGGAGCGCGCTTGAGCTACGCCACCGTCGTGCGTGTCGCAGAGGTGGTGGGTGCCGCCAGTCTCGTCACCGGGACAATCGAGCTCGACCAGGAACGCTTGATCGTCCGCACCAGGAGCCTGGACGTTGACTCTGGTCGCGCAGAGCCGGAGATTGTCGAGCGGGGTCCGGTGTCAGACCTTTTCGCGATCACCGAGCGGGTGGTTCGACGGCTGGTTGGCCGGGCCGTGGAGCCGTCCATTACCCAGTCGTCAGGACCTGATGCACCGCCGCCGCTGGACGCGTTCGAGTCCTACATCAAGGGGCTGATTGCGGAGAGTCCCGAGACGCGCGCGAAGTTCCTCGAAGCGACGCTCAAGCGTCATCCCGGGTATGCGCGCGCCCAGATTGCCCTGTGGGACGTGTACACGGAGCAGCAGGATCACGAGCGCGCGCTCGAAACCGCCACCGCGGTGCCTGGCCACTCGCGGCTCGCCCGCCACGCTCGATTTCTGGCGGCCCGCTCCCTCATCTCGCTCTCTCGCTACGACGACGCCATTGGCGCGTTGAAGGACCTTCTGGGGGCGCAGCCCACGGCGGCACTCTATAACGACCTTGGCATCGTCCAGGTACGGCGTGAGACGCCTCCGCCCGAGACCGAAACGCCCACCGCATATTTCAGCAAGGCGGCAAAGCTCCAGCCCGAGAACGCCGACTTCTTCTTCAATCTAGGGTATGCCTTCTGGCTCGAGCGCGACATGCAGGCCGCCATCTATTGGCTGCGCGAAGTGGTCCGGCGGAACCCCGCCGACGGCGACGCCCATTACGTGCTCGCCGCGGCGTTGGACGAGAGTGGCCGAGCCACGGAGGCGGCGCGTGAACGGGAGCTTGCCCGGCAGCTGTCATCCACGTACGTCCAGTGGGAACGCCAGGCCAGTGGCGGGACGGGCAATCCCGTGCCAGGCGGTCTCGAGCGCCTGAGCGAAGGGCTCGACGACGTGCCGACGCGCCTCTTGGACAGCGTCGTGGTCCAGGCGAGTCAGGAGGAGCATGCCGAGCTTGCGCGCTTCCACCGCGATCGCGGGCGGCGCTTCTACGAGCAGCAGCACAATCGCGAGGCTCTAGCGGAGCTCCGGAAGGCGCTGTATCTGGAGCCGTACGAGGCCTCCACCCATTTGTGGCTCGGACGAGCGTTAACGCAGGCGGGCCGGCTGCGAGAGGCCATCGACAGTCTAAAGATTTCGATTTGGAGTCGCGACAGTGCGGCTGCGCGGATTGCGCTCGCCACGGTGCTCGTGGAGTCGGGCGACTCGGGCGGGGCGCGGGAGCACGTCGAGCGAGCCTTGCAGCTGGATCCCACCTCCGAGGAAGGCGCCGTGCTGCGCGCACGGATGAACCGCGCTAAGTGATAGAATAACGCGAGGTTTCGCGTATGGCGTACGACCCACAGGATGACGGCTTCCACGAGATTCAACTGAGCGGGAAGCAGCTCGTGTTCCTGTTCATGGCGACCACGGTCGTTTCGATCGTGATCTTCCTCTGCGGCGTCCTCGTTGGGCGCGGAGTGCCGGGAGATACCGAGGCCAGCGGCATGGCGTCGGACGCCGCGCTGCAGGCTGGCGGCGAGTCGGGCTCGTCGGCGGCAGGGGGCGCAGGTGGTGCCGCTGCCGATGCCTCGATACCCTCCCCGGCCGAGACGCAGCCAACGTCGGAGGCGGGGCTCAGCTATCCCGACCGTCTTGCCGACCCGCAGCCGCCAGCCGAGGAGTTGAAACCGCGCGCAGAAGTCAAGCCTGCGCCCTCGGAAGAGCCGGCCCCTGAAAAGCCGGCCCCTGAAAAGCCGGCGCCTGATAAGCCCGAGCGGGCCGAGTCGAAGCCCGCCGAGACACCCGCCACCGATGCCGAAGAGGAACCGGCGACGGAAGCGTCCGAGGAAGCGCCTTCACCCTCGACGCCCGCGACACTGGCTGACAGCGCCACCGGAAAATCGGCCAAGCCGGTCCCAACGAAAACATCGGCCGAGAGTGGGTCCGGCAATTGGACGGTCCAGGTCGCAGCGCTCAGCAAGCGCGACGAAGCGGAAGCCGTTGCTAAGCGTCTGCAATCCAAAGGGTATCTTGCGTTTCTCGTCGGACCTTCCGGTGGGGGCGCGCAAATGTACCGCGTACGTGTCGGGAACTACAGCGACCGGGCGGATGCCGAGCGCGTGATGCGTCGACTGGCCCAAGAAGAGCGGTTGAAGCCCTGGATTACGCGTTAGAGTCCCCTCCCGCTGAGCCGCGGCATGAGTTGCGGCCTCGGCATCCTTCTCCTACCCCAGCCAATCGCGCCCGGGGCGGCTCGATCCATGCGCGCACTCACTGGGACGCGGCGTTGGCCCTCCTGTCGGGCCTACTCCTGACACTCAGCTTCCCCAAGTTTGGTCATCCAGTCTTTGCGTGGATCGCCTTGACACCGCTGCTCGTCAGCGTGGCGTCGCCGGCGGTGTGGGCCCGTGAGTCCAGTCTGCGAGCGTGGATGTTGGGCCTCGTCACGGGCTTTGCGTACTTTGCGGGGACGATTTATTGGACTGCCGATGTGCTCGCCGTTTATGGCGAATTGTCACGGATCGTGTCCATCCTCCTTGCCGCTCTGCTCGTGGCCTATCTCGCACTGTTTCCTGCTGCGTTCGCGCTCATCGTCGCGCGAGTGGCTGTGGCGTCGGGCACAGCGGTAGCCTGTTTGACGGCGCCCGCCGTCTGGGTGGCCAGCGAGTGGATGCGAGGCGTCTTACTGAGCGGTTTTCCGTGGGTGCTGCTCGGCTATAGCCAAACCGACGTGCTGTCGATAGCGCAGCTCGCCAGCGTGACCGGGGTCTACGGCCTCTCGGGGCTGGCAGCCGCGAGTAGTGCGGCGCTGGCCTGGGTCGTCTGCTCACGGAAGCGCCACGCCTGGGCCGCTCTTGGCCTCGTCGGCGTCGTCGTCTTGTTCGTCGCACTCTGGGGACGGGCGCGCATCGCGTCCAATGAGTGGACCGCAAAGGGACAGCGGCTCATGGTAGGCATCGTCCAAGGCAACGTGCCGCAGGATCAGAAGTGGGACCGGGCTCATGCCGTGGAGATCTTCGATCGTTATCTCAGGATGAGCCGACAAGCGGTACGGGATGGCGCGACGTTGGTCGTGTGGCCGGAATCCTCGACGCCCTTCATGCTGGAGGAAGACCCCGTTGGGCGACGGCTGATCGCCGAGGTGGCGTCGGAGGGTGGCGCGGACATGCTGATTGGCAGTAGCGAGGTCGTGCGTGGCGACGGTACAACGCCCCGCTACTACAATGCGGCATTCATGGTGTCGCCGCGTGCCGTAAACGAGACGCCCGTCTATCGCAAGATGCATCTGGTGCCTTTCGGTGAGTACGTGCCCTTTCGACAGCTGCTCTTCTTCGCCCGTCCGCTGGTCGAAGGTGTCGGAGATTTCACACCGGGGGAGGCGGTAACGCTCCTACCGATCAGGAGGGGGCGGGTCTCGACCGCTATCTGCTACGAGATCATCTTCCCGCCGCTCGTGCGAGAGGCTGTTGTGCGCGGGAGCGAGCTCCTGACGACGATCACGAATGATGCGTGGTACGGCGACAGCTCTGCTCCCTATCAGCACTTCGAGCAAGCACGGCTGCGATCCATCGAGCAGGGACGGTATCTGGTCCGTGCCGCGAACACGGGTATCAGCGGAATCGTGGATCCGTACGGCCGCGTTGTGACGCGGACACCGCTCTTTCAGCCCAGAGTGGCTGTCGGCGAGGTACGCCTCATCACAGACAGAACGTTGTATTCGCGTATCGGCGACCTTTTCGCGTATGCTTGTCTGTTGCTCACGGCGCTCGTGGTCGTCATCAGCGTCAAGCCGCGCGCTGCGTACGGAGATTGAGAAAACGCGCTATCCCGAGGATTGCAATCATGCCTGTTAGTCCTGAAGATCTGGTTCGACGTTACGAAGAGCTCCTCACACGGGCCGCCGGTCTCAGGAGCTATCTTTGACGCTGCAAAGCTCGAGCAAGAGTTGTCGCGGTTAGAAGACCGCGTTGGCGTGCCCGATTTCTGGAAGGACCAAGCCGAAGCGCAGAAGGTGCTACAGCGCCGGCGTCGCCTCGAGCAGGATCTTGCGCTCGTGACGTCGCTGAAGAGGCGGAGTGACGACTTGGGCGTGCTGGTCGAGTGGCTCGAGCACGGCGAGGACGTGGGCGCCGATGTCGAGCGCGTCCTGGACGAGCTCGAAACCGAGGTCGAAGCGGGCGAAATCAAGAAGATGCTCGGCGGCGAGCACGACCGCAAGAATGCCATCATCAGCATTCACCCCGGCGCTGGCGGGACCGAGTCGCAGGATTGGGCGGAGATGCTGCTGCGAATGTACTTGCGCTGGGCCGAGCGGCGCGGCTTCACGCGAGAGGTGCTCGACCTGCAACCTGGCGAAGAGGCGGGTATCAAGAGCGCGACCGTGGCCATCACGGGAGAGTTCGCCTACGGTCTCCTGTCGGCCGAGGCAGGTGTCCATCGTCTGGTCCGTATCTCGCCGTTCGACGCCGCCGCGCGACGGCACACGTCATTCGCGTCGTTGTATATCTGGCCGGAGCTGCCCGAGGACGTGGGCATCGAGATCGACGAGAACGATCTTCGCATCGATACGTTTCGATCGAGTGGCGCAGGTGGTCAGCATGTCAATGTCACGGACTCAGCCGTCCGCATCACCCACTTTCCCACGGGCATCGTCGTCTCCTGCCAAAACGAGCGGTCACAGCACAAGAATCGTTCCTCGGCCATGAAAGTGCTGAAGGCCCGGCTCTACGATCTCAAGCTCAAGGATCAACAAGCGGAGCTCAGTCGGATCGGGGGAGAGAAGAAGGAGATTGCGTTTGGCAGCCAGATTCGCAGCTACGTCCTGCATCCATACCAAATGGTGAAGGACCATCGCACCAAGTACCAGGTCGGCGACGTGACGCGAGTGCTGGACGGCGATCTTGACGAGTACATCAAGTCCTATTTGATGGCGCGGGCTAGCGGGACGCTCGAGGCGGTAGGGGCTGGCGACGAAGACTAGGGATAACCACGAAGGACGCGAAGGATTTAACCAGGAAGGACACGAAGAAGATTCAACCACGAAGAACACGAAGAGCACGAAGTCTGACGAACACGAAGAGCATGAAGTCTTTGATTTGAATTTTCTTTCTTCGTGAGCTTCGTGTCCTTCGTGGTTGATCCTTCGCGTCCTTCGTGGTTAGCCTTGTCACCCGCCAGTTTCTCCGAACGCTGCGCCTGGCTGCGTGCCCGCGATGAAGGCTTCGCGGACGCCGTTATCGAGCTGAACGAACACGATGTTGCCCGGCGAGGCGAACGCTGGCTTGGGCTGGCCCTTGTGCCGTGCGACGTGTGCTTTCATCACATCGAGCCATATGGGCAGCGCCGCGACCGAACCGGTCATGGAGGCCCCGAGCTTCTTCTTGGCGTCGTAGCCCACCCAGACGCCAACCGTGATGTCGGGGTCGAAGCCAACCATCCAGGCGTCCGTATAGTCGTTGGTCGTTCCGGTCTTCCCTCCGAGCGGCCAGCCAAGCGATGAGGCGCGTGCCGCCGTCCCCCGGGCCGTGACGCCCTGGAGCAGGCTCAACATGACATACGCGGTGTCCGCCCGGATGGCGGCATGCGGCTCCGGCCGGTTCTCCTGCAGCACGCTTCCTGACCGATCGGCTATCCGCAGGACAGAGTACGGCTGCATGCGTACGCCCTGGTTGGGGAACACCGAGAACGCGTTCACGACTTCCAGCAAGGTCGCTTCACTCGACCCGAGCGCGCTCGAGAGATACGGGCGGACCTCTGACGCGAAGCCCAGCCGGCGCGCGTAGTCTGCCACCTGGCGCGGGCCGAGGTCGTGCATCAAGCCAACTGTCGGCACGTTCCGTGACTGCTCGATCGCACGGCGAAGCGTCACCACCCCCTCGTACTGGTGGTCGTAGTTCTCGGGAGCATAGAGCGGCTGTCCCGGGCCCACCATGTACCAGACGGGCTCATCTTTCAGCTGGGAACGCGCGGTATAGCCGCGATCCACCGCAGCGGTGTAGACGATTGGCTTGAAGGTGGATCCGATCTGTCGCTTGGCTTGAACGGCGCGGTTGAACTTCGTGCGATCGAAATCCGAGCCGCCAACCATCGCGAGCACCTGACCCGTGTCATTGTGCAGCGCGAGCACCGCGCCTTCAACGGCGGGATCCTTACGGCCCTTGTTGAGACGCGCGAGGCCGGCCCCGAGCGCTTGCGTCGCAGCCTCTTGGAGCTCCAGATCGAGCGACGTGTGAACCTGCAGTCCGTTTTCGTAGAGTTGCTTGGCGCCGTACTCTGCCTCCAGCGCTTGGCGAACCTCTTCCACGAAATACGGTGCAGGCGAGTCGGGCCGCTGCAGGCCGCCGCGTGTGACGATCGGCTTCTTCTTGCTCGCATCCGCTTGTGCGTGCGTGATGAACCCTTCGTCTGCCATGCGCTGCAGCGTGTAGTTGCGTCGCCACACGGCGGCCCGCATGTTCACGTAGGGGCTCTGGCGAACGTTTCCTTGGAGGATACCGGCAATGAGCGCCGCTTCTTCGAGGTTCAGATCTTTCGCGGACTTGTCGAAATACAGCCGCGACGCTTGCTCGACGCCGTGTGCGCCATGCCCGAAGTACATCTTGTTGCAGTACATCGTGAAGATTTCTTCCTTCGTGTACCGCTTCTCAATCTGAATGGCCAGGATGGCCTCTTTGATCTTTCGCTCCCAGGTCTTTTCGAGCGTGAGGAAGAGCTGTCGGGCAAGCTGCTGCGAGAGCGTGCTTCCACCGGCATACAGCTCCCGCTTGATGATGTCCCTGATGAGTGCTACGACGATGCTGGGGATGCTCAATCCGATGTGTGTGAAAAAGCCGGAATCCTCCGCGGCAACGATGGCGTTTCTGAGCACCGGTGGGATTTGGTCGTAGCGGACGATGACACGCCGTTCGGTGGCGAACTCGCCAATTACTTTGTTATCGGTCGCGTAGATACGCGAGATCGTTGGAAGCGCCTGGTCGTCGAGCGCCGAGATCTGCGGCAGGTCGCCTGCGTAGACGAAGAGAACGCCGCAGGCGGCGCCGAGGGCAATCGCAATCACGAACGCCAAAGCAATCGTCAGTTGACGCGCTGCACGAATGACGTGATTTGTCATCTCTTAATCAGGGATCAAGGGATCGAGGATCCCTTGATCCCTTGACCCTAGCCTCCTACCTCTTCCGCCGGACGGCCCGGCGTTCGCTGCCGCCCCGGTTGCCTTCCGCCTTGGACTGGCGCGGCGGAGCGGACCGCGCCCTTGCCGCCTCACGTGACCGCGGTGCCGAGCGCACCTGCGACGATCCCCGTGGCGACGGTGACGCCGAGCGCGCCCGCGACGATCCCCGTGGCGACGGTGACGCCGAGCGCGCCCGGGAGCGTGCCTCGACCCGCGTGTCTGGTGCGGCTCGAGGCACCGCCCGCCGCAGGCTACGCCGCTCAGAAGCTGCGCTGGGCCGATCGAGTCTGTCCGTGCCCCGCCTCTCACGAGACGACGGCGTCGGCGAGACCGTTCGGTCCGCCCTCGGGACGGCGCGACGCCGTGCGAGGTCCCGAGACTGCGAGCTGTCCATCCTGCGGGACCGTTCCAGTGTCGATGACACGGCGTTCGGCGCGCGTGGCTGTGCGCGGCGGCCGCTCACTACCGCCGACTCACGCGCAGCGCGCGTGCGCGCCCGCTCTGAGTTGCGCGGCGCGGCCACGTACGAGCCACGCGCGCTCGACCTGCGCGCGGCTGCAGAGGACGAGACGATCCGGTCACGACGGACAGCTGTTCCCGTGCCGCGGCGTACGGCCACCGAGCGCGATGCATAGCTTCGCGTGACCGCACGCGGCAACCGACGGCCTGCCGTCACGCGCGAGCGACTCCAATCGACGTCCGTCACCCGCACCGCGTACCGGCGATCCAAGCGCCGGTGCCCGAAGTGGTCCCAGCGGACGACGCTCCAGGCGTGCCGGCCGTCGAAGTATCCATCACGATATCCGCGCCGGTGCCCACGAACGTACCCGGAGCGCCACGAGCCAAACGCGTAGAGCGGCCGTCCGTTCCAGCCAAGCGGGCTCCAGCCGACATAGCTCGGTGTCCAGGCCCAGGAGACCCAAGCCCCCGACCAACGTCGCGCAGGAATCCAGAACCAGGCGCCGCCAACACCGACGCCCCAGCGTCCGTAGTGATGTGTGACCCAGCCCCACCGTGACCCAACGATCCAGGTCCACCCGTATGTTGGGTAATAGCGCCATCCACCATCGAAATACGGACGCCAACCGGAAGACGCGCGTGGGTACCAGACCGAGCCATATGTGGGGTCGCGGCGCCAGGTGCCGTGTGTGTCGAACGACGGCCCATAGGGTTCGAGCTCGGACGGCAGGTGCTCCGCCGAGGCACTGTCCTGGCGATTACGCTGGCGCGCATCCACCCACGTGTCGAAGGCGTCGAAGCGTGCCACGTTGTACGTCATGGGCGCCAGCGGCTCATCGGCACGCGCCACGACGCGCTCGCCAGCGATCAGCGTCACCTGATCGCCATCACGAACGACGTCGACTTCTCCGCGGAGCACCGCGACCATCGTTTCGCCGGCTCGCTCGTTCCCCGTTGCATCGATACGGTAGTCGCCCCCGTCCTGCATCTGGACGGTGACGTCAGGGGTATCGACACGGAACGGAGCGGCTCGCCCGTTCTGCTCGGTGCGGTCGCGTAGTGCGAGCTCCACGCGGAGGCCACCCGCGACCAGACGAACCAGATCGTCCGACAAGAGATCGACGCGAGAACCCTCGTCCAGCGACAGGATGCTGCCGTTCCCCCAGACAAGCTCGACGCGACCTCTGTCGGTCGCAATCGAGTCGCCGGCGAGCAACGGACTGCCGATGGACACCGACTCCTCTTCGCCGCGGCGCACCAGCCTCGCGCTGCCATCGACGTCTGAAACGGATGGCGGTGGCACATCCACGGACACCGGTTCCTGCGTGTACTCGTCCACACGAGGAACGCCGTCGCCCTGCTCGATTGCCCCGCTGTCTCGGAGCTGAGCGAAGGCTGGAGCCTCGAGCCCGAGCGCCAACAGGGCGGCCAGACAAACGACGGATCCTAGTGACAGAGATAGAAGGGCACGGGGACGCATGAAGCCCTCGACGTGTACTCAGGCAGGCTGACAGGTTCAGTGTAGCAGAAAAGCGAGAGCGTTCAGGGAAATCTCGTGCGGAGGACTGACGCTCGCCGAACGCGCCGTGCAACGGCCTGCCGCCGACGGTGGCCGTGGCGAGGGATGGCATTGACAGGATGACACTCATATTTTATGCTAGTCGCTATGTTAATGGGACCTCCGGTGAGCGCCCGAGGGCGTGGCCGGCCCACGCCCGAGCCTGCGCCGCGCCAACGGCGGGCACGCTGAGCCGTGCCTTCTCGGGTAGTCACAGAGGAGCGAGGATCAATAGCTATGAGCAAGATCATTGGCATCGACTTGGGTACAACCAACTCGGTGGTGGCGGTCATGGAGGGCGGCGAGCCGACCGTTGTCACCAATCAGGAAGGGAGTCGGCTGACCCCGTCGGTCGTGGCGTTCACCAAGTCGGGTGAGCGTCTCGTCGGCCAGGTGGCCAAACGGCAGGCGGTCACCAACCCGGAGAACACGGTGTTCTCCATCAAGCGCTTCATGGGCCGTCGGTACGACGAAGTCTCGGAAGAGATGAAGATGGTGCCGTACAAGGTGGCGCCCCTGGGGCAGGACGTGCGTATCGACGCTGGGGCTCAGAAGTGGGCGCCGCCGCAGATCTCGGCCATGGTGCTGCAGAAGCTGAAGCAGGCGGCGGAGGACTATCTCGGACAGCCGGTCGCGAGGGCCGTCCTTACCGTGCCTGCCTACTTCAACGATGCGCAGCGCCAAGCGACGAAGGAAGCCGGCGAGATTGCCGGTCTCGAGGTCGTACGGATCGTCAACGAGCCGACGGCCGCGGCGCTTGCGTATGGCCTCGACAAGAAGAAGGACGAGAAGATTGCGGTCTACGACTTCGGCGGCGGCACGTTCGACATCTCGATTCTCGAGGTGGGCGAAGGCGTTGTCGAGGTCAAGGCGACCAACGGTGACACGCACCTCGGCGGCGACAACCTCGACCAGCGCATCATCGATTGGATCATCACCGAGTTCAAGAAGGCCGAAGGCATCGATCTCGGCAAGGACCGTATGGCGCTCCAGCGATTGAAGGAAGCGGCCGAGAAGGCCAAGATGGAGCTGTCGACGTTGATGGAGACCGAGGTCAACCTGCCCTTCATCACGGCGGATCAAACCGGGCCCAAACATCTCTCGATGAAGCTCACGCGGGCGAAGTTCGAGTCGCTCGTCGATGACCTGCTGCAGAAGACGGTTGGCCCGTGCAAGCAGGCGCTGGCCGATTCAGGACTCCAGCCGTCCGCCATCGACGAGGTCGTCCTCGTGGGTGGCTCCACGCGCATTCCACGCGTGAACCAGATCGTCAAGGAGCTGTTCGGCAAAGAGCCACACAAAGGCGTGAATCCGGACGAGGTCGTGGCGGTCGGGGCGGGGGTCCAGGCAGGCGTCCTGGGCGGGGAGGTGAAGGATCTGCTCCTGCTCGACGTGACGCCACTGTCTTTGGGCATCGAAACGCTGGGCGGCGTCATGACGACGCTGATCTCGCGGAACACGACGATTCCGACTCGCAAGAGCGAGGTCTTCTCGACAGCGGCCGACAGTCAAACGAGCGTCGAGGTGCACGTGTTGCAGGGCGAGCGTCAGATGGCGCGTGATAATCGAGCGCTGGGACGGTTCATCCTGGACGGCATCCCGCCAGCGCCGCGTGGCGTGCCACAGGTCGAGGTGACCTTCGACATCGACGCGAACGGCATCGTCAACGTCTCGGCGAAGGATCGCGCGACCGGCAAAGAGCAGAAGATCACCATTACCGCATCGAGCGGCCTCAGCAAGGACGAGGTCGAGCGGATGCGCCAGGATGCGGAGCTCCACGTCGAAGAGGACAAGGCGCGGCGTGACGAGGCGGAGACCCGCAATCGTGCCGACCAGGCCGTCTATGTCGCCGAGCGCGCGTTGCAGGATGCGGGTGACAAGGTGCCCGCTGCGGATCGCGCGACGGTCGAAGCGGCCATCAACGACGTCAAGAAGGCGCTCGAGGCCAACGACGTCGCCGCGACGAACAAAGCCATGGAGCGTCTGACTCAGGCACAGCACGCGCTCGCGTCACATCTGTATCAGCAGACGGCCGGGCCGGCGGACACGCCTGGTGGTGATGCCGGCCCGGGTGCCGGCGGTGCCACAGACCGCGGCGATGGGGAGGTCATCGACGCCGAGGTCGTCGACGAGAAGTAGGCCCGACCCGAGTAGTGGTCAGTGGCCACTGATTGTCATGAACCTGTATGCCATCCTCGGGGTGCCGGCGGACGCAACGCTCACGGATGTGCGCCGGGCATATCGTCGGCTTGCTCGCCGGTATCATCCCAACATCAATCCGGGTGATGAGGCGGCGGCAGTGCGCTTTCGCGTCGTGACCCTCGCGTACGAGATTTTGAGCGATCCGAATCAGCGGCGCGAGTACGACCAGCGCGGGGACGCGATGTTGGCGCAGGCGGGCGGGGTGACGTTTGCGTTCGAGCGCTTCGACTTCAGCGCGTCGGCGGAGGGGATGGCAGCCTCGACGTTTGGTGAGCTGTTTGCGGACATGTTTCGGCCGCAGCAGCGAGGCTCTGCCAGGGCACCGGAGCGCGGGGCCGATCTGCACGTGGAGATCACCGCGCCCTTCGAGACAGCCTCCGCCGGCGGCCAGCACTCGGTCACCGTGACACGCCACGACCCATGTGATGCCTGCTTTGGTGCGGGCTGGATCGCGGTGCCCGAAGCCGTTTGCCCGAGGTGTCGTGGTGAGGGCATCGTCCGTGGGGCTCGTGGGCACATGGTGTTTTCCAAGACGTGCTCACAGTGCCATGGTGATGGGTACCAGCGAGCGGCGCGCTGCCAGGCGTGCCACGGCGAAGGTGTGATCACGCGCAGTCACGCGAGGGAGGTTCCCGTGTCGCCTGGCGTTGCCGACGGCGACGAGATCACCGTGAGCGCCCAGGGACATGCCGGGCGCTACGGTGGGCCGCGCGGTGACCTGCGGGTGCGCGTACGTGTCGCGCCGCACGAGCTGTTTCAGCGCGACGGGGACGATTTGGCGCTGGAGCTCGCGGTGGGCGTGCACGAGGCCGCCTTGGGTGCGCGCCTGGAGGTGCCCACACCGGACGGTACCACAATGCTGCGCATCCCGCCGGGCACGCAGGGGGGCCAGCGGTTTCGCGTGCGCGAGCGTGGGATGCACTCCTTGCGGCTCGGTCGCCGGGGGGATCTCATCGTGCACGTCCGACTCGTGCTGCCGCCGCTGGTCGATGAGCGTGCGCGTGCGCTCATGCGCGAGCTTGCGTCGATTTGGAACGAAGAGAGCAGGAAGGGGCATAGCACCTAGCTATGGCCAAACACGGCAAGGCGTACTACATGATTAGCGCGGTGGCGAAGCGGTACGATATTCACCCGCAGACCCTCCGTCTGTACGAGCGCGAAGGACTCCTCAAGCCGTCGCGGACCGAAGGCAATACGCGGCTCTATTCGGACGAAGACCTCGAGCGGCTCGAGACCATCTTGTCGCTCACGCGCGAGCTCGGCGTGAATCTCGCCGGTGTCGAGATCATCCTCAACATGCGCGAGCGGATCGAGCAGATGCAGCACGAGGTCAACGAGTTCATGGAGTACGTCAAGCGCGAGCTGGCGCGCGGTCTGGGTGACTGGGAGCAGCGGCTCTCGACGGCCCTTGTCCGCTCCACACCAACGACGCTCGTGCGCGCGTCGCACCCCCCACCCGCACCTCGCGCCGATCAATCGACGCAACCGACCATTGATGTCGAGACGGTCAGGACTGAGAAGTGACGAGTGACGAGTGACGAGCCGCGAAGCGCCGGCTCGTGACTCGTCACTCGTCACTGATTTTGATCTGCTGTATCATCGTCCCCATGGCGTGCCCACTCTGCGACGACACGGGTTGGCGGCCGATGGAAATCGACGGCGTGCGTCGCGTGATGCGATGCGAGTGCTGGAAGCGCGATGCCTCCATGCGGTTGCACGAGCAGGCGAATGTGCCGCGACGATATCAGCACTGTACCCTCGACAGCTTCACCCCGTACAATGAACGGCTGCGTGTCGCGCTCAAGCATGCGCGGACGCTCGTCGACCAGGGGCCGCTGGCTGAGAAGGGGTTGTTGCTACTCGGTCCCCCGGGTGTCGGCAAGACACACTTGAGCGTCGGTGTGCTTCGCGAGCTCGTGCTGCGCTACGGGTTGCGTGCAACCTTCTATGACACGCGCGATCTCTTGCGTCTCATTCGCAGCACCTACGGTTCGAGCGTTCATGCCACCGAGCCAGAGGTGCTGCGGCCGGTCATGGAGAGCCAGGTGCTCGTTCTGGACGACCTTGGCGCCGAAAAGACGTCCGAATGGGTCGACGAGACTCTCAATCTCATCGTCAACAACCGCTACAGTAACCAGCGACTGACACTCTTCACGTCGAACTATCCCGACACGGGCGATCTGGTCGATCCGGATTCGCTCCGCGCCCGTATCGGCTTCCGCATGTACTCGCGCTTGCTCGAGATGTGCGAGCCGGTCCATCTCGAAGGGCTCGATTATCGCGAGCCGCGTCCGCCCAATGCCGATGACGAGGAAAGCTTGCGGACGATGTGGGAGATGCGAAAATCGACGCTGAGACGATTGCCTTCGCGCACCAGCGCGCAAGTTCGGGCGCAGTTGCGCGCCACCCGCGCACAGCTACCGGCAGAGCCGCTGGACGTCAAGTGGCCAGGTGGCCGGGCAGGGTCGTAACGGGTGACAAGGTGAACGGGGTGACAAGGTGATGGGGGTTGTTTCAGCGTATGTGGGCTAGCGTCGAAAGCTGCGGTACCGCACACGACTTCAACCCCGCTCAGCGGATCGCCTCTCACCCGCTCACCTGGTCACCCCCTCACCTTGTCACCCCGTCACCGAATTGCCCCGTGCTCCCATCACCCTCGGGCCCCGCGCCTTTAGGGGCGTACATCCACGTCCCCTTTTGCAGCGCGATCTGTCATTACTGTAACTTCAATCGCGGTTTACTGGACGCGGCGCTCAAGGCGCGGTACGTGCGGGCGCTCGTTGACGAGATCCGTCGCGCGGGGGGGCCAGATCCGATCGATACGATCTACCTGGGCGGTGGCACGCCGTCCCTCTTGGAGCCTCATGAGCTCGAGGCGATTCTCGACGCATGCCGCCGTGCGTTTCGTGTCGCGGCCGACGCGGAGATCACGATCGAGGCGAACCCGGAAACCGTGTCGAAAGATCGTCTGGCGGCGTTCAAAGCGGCGGGCGTCACGCGCCTCAGCTACGGCGTGCAATCGTTTCGAGACGAAGAGCTGCGCCGGCTCGGCCGACTCCACGATGCCGCGCGAGCACGCGCCGCGTACGACACCGCGCGCGCGGCTGGGTTCGACAACATCAGTCTCGATCTGATGCTGTGGCTACCCCAGCAAACCGTCGCGCACTGGCTCGAATCGGTTCGTGCCCTCGTCGAGCTCGAGCCGGAGCACGCCTCGCTGTACTTGTTGGAGCTGTACCCAAATGCTCCGCTCAAGGAGGACATGGCGAGGGGCGGTTGGAGCCAAGCGCCGGACGAGGACGCCGCCATGATGTACATGGACGGCCTGGCTTACCTCGACGCCGCTGGTTACGAGCAGTACGAAATCTCGAACGTGGCACGGCCGGGCCGTGCCTCTCGCCACAATCTGAAGTACTGGACCGATGGCGAATGGCTCGCGTTCGGCTGTGGCGCACATGGAACGCGAGCGGGCACACGCTGGTGGAACGTCCAGTCCACCGCGGAGTACGTTCGGCGCGTGGAGGCGGGTCAGCCGACGGCCGTCGAGAGACGGGTGCTCGAGTCCGAGGTGGCGGGATCGGAAGCGATCATTACGGCCTTGAGGTTGACGAGTGGTGTAAACACCGCGCGAATCCGGGAACGTTATGGTATCGATGTTCAGCAACGCTACGCTGCGGCTCTGCAGCCGTTCCTCGAAATGGGTTATTTGCGCCTCGAATGGCCCTGCGTCCGGCTCACTCGCGCCGGCATGCTCATTGCAAACGAAGTCATGGAGCTGTTTGTGTAGCCTCTTGCGGCTGGGGTAGAGTGTCTCGCCCCCACGATCGCAACATCACCGTGTAGGAGGAAAACGAGAATGCGTTTGACCAATCACCCGCCGGCACGCCGCGTTGCCGGCACGTCCGTTGCCGTAACGCTGGGCCTACTACTAAGTGTGGGCACAATGGCACGGGCTCAGACGAATGACCAAGGACAGGATCCCGCCACCGTCCAGGCGCCTGACGGACAGGAGCCGCCGGCTGGTCAGGAGCCGCAGCAGCCTGCCCAGCCCACCGAGCCGGGGCAGGAGCCTGCGGCGCCGGCGGAGCCCGGCCAACAGTCTCAGGGCCAGGAAGGGGCGAAGCCGCCGCAACTGACGTTCAGTAGCGATACGGTGATGATCTTCTACCAGGTTCTAGCTGATAAGACACAGCAGTTCGAGCAGGTGCTCACCAAAGTCAAGGAAGCCATGCAGAAGAGCGAGAACCCGGCGCGGAAGCAGCAGGCCGAGGGGATGCGGTTGCTGAAGAGTGCCAAGCCCTCGCCGGACGGCTCGGTGCAGTACGCCGTCATTGTCCATCCGGTGATGAAGGACACGGAGTACGAGCCCGGGATGCTCGTCTATGAGGCGTTCCCGGACGAAGCGAACAAGCTGTTCTCGGACTTCGAATCGTTGGTGAAGAAGGACGGCATGACCGGCGTCATGGAGTTCGTTCCGGTCTTCGAGTTCGGCTCGGGCGCCGCCGGCGGAGGGAACTGAGGGCAGACAGGTCGGCGAGGCGTCGCTACCTTTCCCCGTCCGGTGGGAGGGCGCGTTCGGCGAAGGCACCCTCTGGTCCCCAGGCACGTTTTGGAGAAACGAGATCGCGAGTCGCACAGTCGTTCGGCCGGAGCAGGTCGAAGGCGACTTTCGCTCTCGTTTTTCTGTTTGTGGGGCGATTGGCCCGTGGCCAAGGTTCAGAGATCTTGCAGCGGTTTGTGTAAGATCTGACGTTGACGTAGAGTATCAACCTCGCACTGCGACTTCATGCTGTAGGAGGAGACAAGAATGCGTGTGACGACTAACTTGCGGTTGCGCCGTGCTGCCGGTACGTCCGCCGCTCTGACGCTGGGCCTGTTCCTGGGTGCGGGTCTTTCAGCACATACCGAGACGGGCGACCAAGCCCAGAGCACCAGTGCGGCTCAAACGCCGGATCAGGAGCCGACGCAGCCCCCGCAGCAGCCTGCCCAGCCGACCGAGCCGGGGCAGCCCGAGCAGCCGGCGTCCCCGTCGCAGCCTGGTCAGAAGGCGGGCGCCGATCAGCCGCCACAGCAAACGTTCACGAGCGACACGGCGATCATCTTCTACGCGGTTCTCCCGGACAAGGTGACGCAGTTCGAGCAGCTGATGAACAAAGTCAAAGAGGCGATGCAGAAGAGCGACAATCCGAGCCGGAAGCAGCAGGCGGAGGGGATGCGGTTGTTGAAGGCGAGCAAGCCTGGCCCTGACGGGTCGATTCAGTACACCCTCATCGTCCACCCGGTGGTGAAAGACACCGAGTACGCCCCCGGGATGCTGGTCTATGAGGTGTTCCCCTCAGAGGCCAACAAGCTCTTCGGGGAGTTCACGTCGCTCTTTAAAGAGGGCGGCCTGACCGGCGCCATGGAGCTCGAGTCGGTCCTCGAGTTCAGCAAGTGAAGGTTTGAAGTTCGAGGTCCGAGAACGAGGTCGAACCACGAAGGACGGAAAGGGCTGACCACGAAGGGGTACGAAGAATCAACCACGAAGAACACGAAGTTCACGAAGAAAACCATTGAGCTTTCTTCTTCGTGAACTTCGTGTTCTTCGTGGTTGATTCTTTGTGACCTTCGTGCCCTTCGTGGTTGAGCCGAGGCTTAGAAGCCTAGGTTCACGCCGGCGTAGACGCGGTGTGCGTGATCGTACAGCGGATCGCCGTGCAACGTGAAGTAGCGATAGTCGAGTCGTAGCCGGAGTGGGCCGGCAAGACCGACCTTCACGCCGCCGCCGATGTTCGAGGTCACGCTGGTCTCTTGGTGAAGCTTCGTGCCTTCGTCGTCATTTAGCCGTTCGCGATAGAAACCCCAACCGAGCGCGCCGTAGAACTGCATGCCGGCGATGGGAATCGGCGTCTGCAAGTAGACGTTGCCCGTCGTGGTGGTCAGTGAGGGCGCCTCGTCTTCGACATCTTCACTCGTTCTGCTGTATTCGATCTCCCAGCCGACGATTACGAATCCACCTCCAACCGCCGCCCCCCAGTTCGTTCTGGCGTTCGGAGTCGTGTTGGCGCCGAGAAAGATCGTGGCGTCGGCGCGCGCTGAGGCTTCGCTCGCAACCAGGAAGAAGAGCACCAGCGCAAACAAGTGTCGCAATTTCACGGTGGTATTATCACGCATGGTTGTCCTTTCCCCCGCCGCCAGCTGTAGAGACGGGGGTTGCTCTGCCGGCATGCAAGATTGAGGCCCCGCAGGAGAGGCGCCATGGCTGCGTCGGATACACACGCTGATGCGGCCTGAAACCGAATCCATGGATTTTCGCCTCAGTGACGAACAGCAGTTGCTACGCCGGAGCGTGCGGGAGCTCGGCGAAGCCGAGATTCGACCGCACGTGATGGTGTGGGATGAGGCCCAGGCCTTTCCGCCGGCGCTGTTCGGGCGGCTCGCAGAGCTCGGCTTGCTGGGGATCCAGATTCCGGAGGACTACGGCGGCGCTGGTCTCTCTGCCGTGGACTACTGCATTTGCATCGAAGAGCTCGCGCGTGTCGATCCTGCGATTGCGCTCAGCGTTGCGGCGCACAACGGTCTTTGCACAGCGCATCTGTTCCGATTCGGCACCGAGGCCCAGAGGCGCCGGTTCGTGCCTGCGCTTGCGCGGGGCGAGCGGCTCGGCGCGTGGGGGCTGACCGAGCCGGACGCAGGAAGCGATGCCGCCGGCATGCGTACGGTGGCCTCGCGTGACGATGATGGCTGGGTGATCAACGGCGCCAAGACGTTCATGACGCACGGCGCGATCGCCGGTCTCCTCGTCATCATGGCGGTCACCGATCGTGCCCTCGGTAATCGCGGCATCTCGGCGTTCATCGTCGAGCGAGGCGCGCCAGGGATGGCCGCCGGAAAGAAGGAGAACAAGCTGGGCATGCGCGCCAGCGATACGAGCGAGGTCGTGTTCCAGGCCTGCCGCGTGCCGCACGATCACCTCCTGGGCGAGCAAGGCGAGGGCTTCATCAACGCCCTGCAGGTGCTCGACGCCGGTCGCATCAGCATCGCCGCCCTGTCGGTCGGCCTGGCGCAGGGCGCGTACGAAGCCGCGCGTCGCTACGCGCTCGAGCGCCGACAGTTCGGTCGCGCGATTGCATCCTTTCAGGCCATTCGGTGGAAGTTGGCCGACATGGCCACGCGCATCGAGGCGGCGCGGCTGCTCACGTATCGGGCGGCATGGCTCAAGGACAGGGATGCCAGGATGACGCGCGAAGCCGCGATGGCCAAGTTGTTCGCCAGCGAGATGGCCGTCCGCGCCGCCGAGGAGTGCGTGCAGATCCACGGGGGCTACGGCTTCGTCAAAGACTATCCGGCCGAGAAGTACTATCGCGACGTCAAGCTCCTCACAATTGGCGAAGGCACGAGCGAGATACAGCGGCTCGTCATTGCTCGGCAGCTCCTGACGTGAGTGACTCTCTCTTCGAACGGCTGATCAGCGGAGACGCGCGTGCGCTCGCGCGGGCGATTAGCCTCATCGAAGACGAAGCCCCGGAGCGTGATGCGCTGATCCGGGCGGTGTTTCCTCACACGGGACGCGCCTACTTGATTGGCGTAACGGGCCCACCGGGCGCCGGGAAGAGCACGCTGGTGGATCGACTCACGGAGGTGCTGCGGCAGCAGGGCCAAACGGTCGGCATCATTGCCGTCGATCCCACCAGCCCCTTCACCGGCGGCGCCATCTTGGGTGACCGTGTGCGCATGCAACAGCATGCCGGTGACCCTGGCGTGTACATCCGGAGCATGGCCACGCGCGGACACCTGGGCGGTCTGGCGCGCGCGACGAGTGACGTGGCGCTTCTCTTGGACGGCTCGGGGCGTGACCTGGTGCTCATTGAGACCGTGGGCGTCGGACAGGATGAAGTCGACGTCGTCCGTACGGCCGATGTCTCGCTCGTGGTCGTCGTGCCGGGGGCCGGCGATGACATCCAGGCGCTCAAGGCTGGGATCATGGAAATTGGCGATATTTACGTCGTGAACAAGGCCGACCGAGAGGGCGCGGATCGCACCGTGGCCACGATCGAGGCAATGCTTGGCCTACAGTCCTTCGGTCCGCGCGACTGGCGTCCGCCCGTCGTCACCACTGAGGCTGTTACCGGACGCGGCGTTGCGGAGCTGGCACAAACGGTTGAGCGATTCCGCGCACACACGGCTGCACAGGCGCCGGCGCGCGCCCGCGCTCGTGCGGCCTTTCGGCTGCGTGACCTGCTTGGGGATCGCTTGCGGCAGCATGTCGAGCACGATGTGCTGGAGCCCAACGAGCTGGATCGATACGTGGAGCGAATCGCCGAGCGGACACAGGATCCGTACGGCGCCGTGGACGAGATCGTGCAGCGGGCGTTGAGCCAACGCCGTTCGTAATGTCCTCGCATGAAAGCAGTCCTTGACCACGTCGGCATTGCCGTCCGCGATCTGGAGCAGGCCTTCGCGTTCTTCCGAGACACGCTTGGCCTGGAGCTCGAGCTCTCCGAGGAGGTGCCGCCGCAGGGTGTGCGCGTCCATTTCTTACGAGCCGGATCCGCTTCGTTGGAGCTCGTCGAACCTCTCGGGCCGAGCTCACCGGTGGCGGGCTTTCTCGAGAAGCGCGGACCAGGCATGCACCATGTTGCGCTACGGGTGGACGACATCCGCGCGACGCTGGCCGACCTCCGGAGCCGCGGCGTGCGTCTGATTGACGAGGAGCCGCGACCTGGTGCCGGTGGCGCGCTGATTGCCTTCATTCACCCGTCGAGCACGCACGGGGTGCTGGTGGAGCTCAAGGAGGGAAGGACGGGTGACAGGGTGACAGGGTGAAGGGGTGACAGGGTGAAGGGGTGAAGGGGGTGACGGTGGTTGACGTTGCCGCGGCGTTCGACGTTAGCCACACACGCTGAAACTGCCCATCACCTTGTCACCTTGTCACCTTGTCACCTTGTCACCTTGTCACCCCTTCACCCTGTCACCCTGTCACCCCTTCACCCCTGTCACCCTGTCACCCCGTCACCCTGTCACCCTGTCACCCTGTCACCCCCTCACCCCCTCACCCCCACCCGCTCACCCTGCGGTATGGTATAGTGCCTGTCGATTTGGCCTTACCGACCCCCCGCGGAGCACGAACGAACGTCCCATGACAGTCGAGATTGGAATCATTGGTGGAAGTGGTCTGTACGAGATGCCGGAGTTGGTGGATCGAGAAGAGGTGCCAGTCGAGACACCGTTCGGGGCACCATCCGGACCCTACATCCTGGGCACGCTCGCCGGGCGTCGCGTCGCGTTCTTGTCTCGGCACGGCGTTGGTCATCGGCTCCTGCCGTCGGAGCTCAACTTTCGGGCGAACATTTATGGCTTCAAGACGCTCGGCGTGCAGGAGATTCTCTCCGCGAGTGCCGTTGGCAGCCTGAAGGCAGAGTACAAGCCGCTCGATCTCGTGCTGCCAGATCAGTTCTTCGACCGGACGAAGGGGCGTGTGAGCACCTTCTTCGGTGACGGCTTGGTTGCTCACGTGGCGTTCGCACACCCGATCTGTGACCGCCTCGCCCGCGTGGTCGAGGGGGCGGCGTCCGCCATGGACGTGACGACACACCGCGGGGGAACATATGTCTGTATGGAGGGGCCACAATTCTCGACGCGCGCAGAGTCGCTGTTGTATCGCTCGTGGGGAATGGATGTCATCGGCATGACCAACCTCCAGGAAGCCAAGCTCGCGCGTGAGGCGGAGATCTGCTATGTGACGATTGCGCTGGTCACGGACTACGATTGTTGGCATCCCGACCATGACGCGGTGACCGTGGACATGGTGGTGGGCAATCTGCTGCAGAATGCGCGCGTGGCCCAGAAGGTCATCGCAGGTGCCACCGAACGGCTCGCTACCGAGCCGCGCACGTGTGGCTGCGGCACCGCGCTCGCTTCGGCGATCATTACCCAGCCGAGTGCTGTGCCTCCAGAGACGAAGGCCAAGCTCGCGCCGATCGTGGGAAAGTATCTTCAACAGTGATCACTGGCCACTGGCCACTGACCACTACTCATAATGAAAATCATTGTTACCGGCTCGATCGCGTACGATTATCTGATGTCGTTTCCCGGCAGCTTCACCGAGCACTTCCTGCCGGAGCACCTGTCCCGAGTCAGCTTGAGCTTTCTCGTCGATCGCATGGACAAGCGACGCGGCGGTTGCGCGCCCAACATTGCGTATACCCTTGCGCTGCTCGGTGAGCGGCCGATGCTGATGGGCACCGCAGGCCAAGACTTCGAAGAGTACCGGCAATGGCTCGACGCCGCAGGTATCGAGACCTCGCTCATCAAGCAGATTCCGGGCAAGTTCACGGCATCGTTCTTTTGCAGCACGGACCGCGAGAACAATCAGATTGCGTCGTTCTATACGGGGGCGATGGCCAACGCCGGCGAGCTCTCATTTCGCACGGCACGCGACTGCGACCTGGCGATCATCTCGCCAAATGATCCAGACGCGATGATTCAGTACGCCGAAGAGTGCCGAGCGCTCGGGATCCGTCATATCTTCGACCCAGGCCAACAGTGCGCTCGATTGAGTGGAGAGCAGCTCAAGGCGGGCCTCATCGGCGCGAGCATCGTCATCTGCAACGACTACGAGTTCGAGCTCATTCGGCAGAAGACCAGCCTCGGTGAGGCGGAGATCCTGGAGAAGAGCGAGGCCCTGGTGATCACGAAGGGAGCGAAGGGGTCGAGCATTCATCTGCCGGATCGGGTCTTGGACATTCCCGCGGTTCCCGAGGAACGTGTGGTGGATCCCACGGGCGTGGGCGATGCGTTTCGTGGAGGCCTGATGAAAGGGCTTGCCATCGGGGCGTCGTGGGAGGTGAGTGGACGGCTGGCCAGCGTCGCGGCAACCTATGCGCTCGAGCACCTCGGCCCGCAGAGTCATGCGTACACGTGGCAGGATTTCAAGACGCGTTACGAGGCACACTTCGGGCCGCTTTCAATGTGAGTTCGCCTTATGTGGCGCCGCACAGCGGTCGCGCTCTTGCTCGTGACATCCATAGCGTGGGCCGCGGCGATTGTCGCGGCGCCGCTCCTGCTCACGCGTGGCGGAGACGGGGAGACAGTCCCCCGCCTCGTTCCTCTCATGGTGTACGTCGTTGGGAGCTTCGTCTGCCACCAACGGCCAGAGCGCTCGTTTCACGTGCATGGATCACCCGTGCCGGTCTGCGCGCGCTGCTTGGGACTCTATGCGGCGGCGCCGATTGGCTTGGCGGCCGCCCTGGGTGGCTTGGGTCTCGGGTTGGCTCGCGTATCGCCGCGCGCGGGCTTGCTCCTCGCAGCCCTGCCGACAGTGGCCACGCTCGCGGTGGAGTGGGCGGCGATAGCCGAGCCGGGCAACGTCGCGCGATTCGCGGCCGCGCTGCCGCTGGCAGCCGTCGGCGCCTACCTGATCGGACGCGGCCTGCTGGCGGAGTGCTAGACTGGCGGGGCGATGGTAGCGACGACGACACGTGATGAGGCTGGTCGCACGCAACTGCTCCTCCTGTGCCTGGCGGCCTGGCTCCTGCCGGGTAGCGGGCACCTGCTGCTGGGCCGGCGGCAAAAGGGTGCGGCCCTCTGCCTGGTGCTGCTCTTCATGTTCGTGTTCGGCTTGGGGCTGAGCGGCCGGCTGTTTCCCTTCCACGTCTTCGAGCCGCTCGTCGTGATGGCAGCGATTGCCGATCTGGGGTTGGGCCTGCCGTGGGTGGTCGCCAAGCTCCTTGGCTATGGTGCCGGCGATGTCGTCGCCGTGACCTTCGAGTACGGTAACACGTTCCTGATTGTCGCCGGGCTGTTGAACATGCTCGTCGTGCTCGACACGTACGACATCGCGGTGGGACGGAAGGAGGGCGGGGCGTAGGGCATGGCGGATCATCTTCTCCTGCTCGTCGTCTTCGCCTCGTGCGTGTCTACTGTGCTGGCGGTGCTGCAGCGCGATACGCCGGGCGCACAGGTACGCTTCGGTCTGTGGCTCGCCGGCGCATTCGTCGGGTCCGCGCTCATCCTGGGCTGGTTGATGTACCCCTTCCCGTTGTAACGCATGCAGGGTCGCTTGCGAATTCCTGTGTGTCTGTGGTCTACCTCCTTGTCACCTTCGGACGTCATGCGTGCTTTCGTGTCGTGGATCTGGGTCGTCGCGTGGGCGGCAGTGATTTTCGTGCTCTCCTCGTTCTCGGAGCTGCCCAAGATACCCTCCGATTCCGGCGACAAGTACGCGCACTTCATTACCTATGCCGTGCTGGCGTCGCTCACGGCGCATGCGCTTGCGTCGGGCATCTGGGGCGCCGTGAGATGGCGGCATGCCTGCCTCGCGACCGGATTTGCCGTGCTCTACGGTTTGACCGACGAGCTGCACCAGGTGTTCGTGCCGGGGCGCCACCCGTCGTGGAGTGATCTGGCCGCGGATGCGGCTGGCGCCCTCATTGGCGTAGGGCTCCTGTGGGCGTGCGCTATAATCGCTGCCACCCGGCGTCGTTCGTCCTGACGCGTCAGTCGGACACCATCCAGGATCGCCTCATGGCGTACGAGCATGTGCTGGTCGCGCGCGAGGGCGCGACGGCAACGATCACCGTCAACCGGCCCGCTGTGCTCAACGCGCTCAGTCGCGCAACGCTCGAGGAGATCGAGACCGTCGTAGGCGAGCTCGGCGCGGATGACGCCGTCCGCGCGGTGATCGTGACCGGCAGCGGCACCAAGGCGTTCGTTGCCGGGGCTGACATTCGTGAGCTCGCCGATCTCTCGCCGGTGATGGGCTGTGCGTACGCGCGGCGCGGCCAACGCGTCTTCGAGGCGCTCGAGCAGCTCGGCAAGCCGGTGGTCGCCGCAATCAACGGCTACGCGCTCGGCGGAGGGCTCGAGCTGGCGATGGCCTGCACCTTCCGCCTGGCGGCGGACACGGCCAAGCTTGGCCTGCCGGAGGTGACACTCGGCCTGATCCCTGGCTACGCCGGCACGCAGCGGTTGACGCGGCTCGTCGGACGCGGCCGTGCGCTCGATCTGATCCTCACCGGACGGCAAGTGACCGCGGAGGAGGCGTTGGCGATGGGCCTGGTGACCCGGGTCGTGTCGGCCTCTCGCCTCCTCGACGAGGCGCAGCAGCTCGCGGCTGACCTGGCGAGCCGCGCTCCGGTCGCGCTCCGCTGTGCCATGGAGGCCATTCTCCGCGGCGGGGACCTGCCGCTCGCAGACGCGTGCGCCTACGAAGCGACACTGTTTGGCCTGGTTGCCTCGACCGACGACATGAAGGAAGGCACACGAGCCTTCCTGGAGAAGCGCCCGCCGCGGTTCGAGGGGCGGTAAGAGATGGCTTCTTGAGCATTCTGCATTCCGATCCCCGGGCCATGCCTCCGCTGGAGCAGGCGCGCGGCTTGCGCGTTGCCCTCGTGGTGTCGCGCTTCAACGAGTTCGTGACTGATCGGCTGCGCCTCGGGGCGCTCGAAGCGTTGAAGGCGGCCGGCGTCGGCGCAACACAGGCGGAGGTCTTCGAGGTCCCGGGTGCGTTCGAGATTCCGTTTGCGGCTCGTCTCGTGGCGGCCACCGGCCGTTTCGACGCCGTGGTGTGCTTGGGATGCCTGATCCGCGGTGAGACGCCACACTTCGAGGTCATCGCGTCTGCGGTGGCGCACGGGATCACGGAGGCATCGGGGGCGACCCATGTCCCGATGACCTTTGGCGTGCTGACCACGAACAGCGCGGACGAGGCCTTGGCGCGCGCGGGCCAGGGCCCGGCCAACAAAGGCTATGAAGCGGCCGCCGCCGCAATCGCCGTTGCGTTGCTCGTGCGCCGCGTCGGCGGCCGTGAGCTGCCGCTGCAGGGCCAGGGCGGGTGACCGCTGGCGCGCCCGATCCGCGGTCGCAGGCGCGCCGAAGCGCTCTGCAGATGCTCTACGGCTGGGAGCTCGGCCGTGTCGATCTGGCCGACGCGATCGACGGCTACCGGTTGCTGCAGCTCGAGCCGCCGGACGAGAAACGCGATCACCTGGCGCGAGCGCTCGTCCGTGGCACCGTGGCGGCGCTCGATCGCCTGGACGCGCTCATCGCCGAAGCCGTGCACAACTGGCGCATCGAGCGGCTGTCGATTATCGATCGACTCATTCTCCGGCTCGCCGTCTACGAGCTGGTCGCGCGGCCCGAGGCGCCGGCACCTGTCGTCATCGACGAGGCGCTCGATCTGGCACGGGCCTTCAGCACCGAGGACGCCGTGAAGTTCATCAACGGCGTGCTCGACGCGATTCGGCAGCGGCTCGAATCAAAGAGTGACGAGTGACGAGTGACACGCCCGACCTAAAGGTCGGGCCTACATGCGGATCGTCGAGTGGTCGTGTAGGCCCGATCTTTAGGTCGGGCAAGCTCCGTAGATCAGACGTTCGCGTATCGATCTTCTATGCATGAATCGGATCAAGTAGCGCAGCGCCGTGCGAAGCTGCAGGAGTTGGAACGACTCGGCGTGCCGGTCTACCCGCATCGTTTCGACCAGACGCATACGGTGCATGCGCTCGTCGACACCTGTGGGACGCTCGACGGCCCGACGCTCGACACGCGGCAGGTGCAGGTCGCGACGGCGGGCCGTATTCTCGGCGTGCGGACGTTTGGGAAGGCCAACTTCTTGGTGCTCTCCGATGGTCTGGCGCGCATTCAGGTGTACGTGCGCCAAGACTCCGTGGCCGCGCGCGATTTCGAGATGCTGAAGCAGCTCGATTTCGGGGACATGATCGGTGTCGAGGGCCACATGTTCCGCACCAAGACGAACGAGCTCACGATCTGGGCTTCGCGGATCGAGTTCCTCGTCAAATGTCTTCTGCCGCTCCCGGAGAAGTGGCATGGCCTGCAGGACGTCGAGATCCGCTACCGGCAGCGGTATCTCGATTTAATCGTCTCGAGCTCTTCGCGCCGTGTATTCGAGATACGCAGTCGAGTCATCAAAGCGATTCGGAGCTTCATGGAGGCGCGAGACTTCCTCGAGGTCGAGACGCCGATGATGCAGGCGGTCGCAGGCGGGGCGCTGGCGAGGCCGTTCGTCACGCATCACAATGCGCTCGACATCGATCTGTACTTGCGCATTGCGCCGGAGCTCTATCTCAAGCGCTTGGTGGTCGGCGGCATGGAGCGTGTCTACGAGATCAGCCGCAATTTCCGCAACGAGGGGATCTCGACGCAGCACAATCCCGAGTTCACGATGCTGGAGTTCTACCAGGCGTACGCGGACTATCAGTCGTTGATGGTGCTGACCGAAGAGATGCTGGCGTTTGCGGTGCGTGAAGCCACCGGTGGCACTGAAGTCACGTTCGAGCCGCATCAGATTTCCTTTGCGTCCCCCTATCGGCGGCTCGCTCTCCGCGCGGCAGCAGCCGAGCGTGCCAGTGAGCGTCTTGGTCGACCGGTGACCGAGGCGGAGCTCCGATCGGCGGAAGGGGCACGGGCCGTCGCCGACCATCTCGGGCTCGACGTGCCACGTGACCAAGGGGCCGGCAAGACAGCCCAAGCGATCTTCGAGCACTTGTGGGAGGCAGAGCTGATCCAGCCCACCTTCGTCTACGACCTTCCCACGGAGGTGTCGCCCTTTGCCAAACAGAAACCTGGTGAGCCGGAGACGGTCGAGCGTTTCGAGCTGTACGCCGGAGGGTTCGAGCTGGCGAACGCGTTCAGTGAGCTGAACGATCCCGCGGAGCAGCGCCGCCGGTTCGAGGCGCAGCTGGCCGAACGGGCGAAGGGAGACCATGAGGCGCACGCCATGGACGAGGACTACATTCGCGCGCTCGAGTATGGGCTGCCGCCGACCGGCGGCGAGGGGGTGGGTATCGATCGTCTGGTGATGGTCCTGACCAACAGCCCGTCGATTCGCGACGTCATTTTGTTTCCGCAGATGCGACCTGTGAAGGGTGACAAGGTGAGGGGTGACAAGGTGACAAGGTGACAAGGTGAACGGGGTGCTTCCGAGTGCGGTGGGAACGTCGGCTGCGTCTGTAACTTCGTTGGCGATGTTCGAAACGAGACGAGAAGACGACTACTAGTGTGTTGTGGCCTTCATGGCGTGAATGCGGGCGAAATCGCCCTAACGCTGGACGGTCACCTAGACCAACGGAGTAACCACCTTCACCCTGTCACCCGGTCACCCCATCACCCGGTCACCTACCAACCATGCCCTTCGAGCTGTACATTGCCCTCCGCTACCTGCTTGCCCGCCGCAAGCAGGCGTTCATCTCGCTCATCTCGTTCATCTCGACCCTGGGCGTTGCGGTGGGCGTTATGGCTCTCATCCTGGTGCTTGCGCTCATGACCGGCCTGCAGGATGAGCTGCGACGCCGCATTGTCGGCTCGCAACCACACATCTACGTGTACAGCATGGCTGGCGCTACCGATCCGGCCGCGGATCTGGCGAGACTCGAGCAGGTGCCTCATGTGACCGGTGCGGCGCCTGGTGTGCTTGGCAAAGCGATCCTGAGATCGGACGTTGCTGACGCGGTTGTCACGCTCAAGGGGATCGACCCGGATCGTGAGAGGCAGGTCACGGATCTGGAGGGCGCGATGCAGGCTGGCGAGCTGAACGGGTTGACGCCGCGCGGCGACGGCTCACTGGACGGCGTGGTGATTGGCGATGCGCTTGCCGAGACGCTCGGGGTCGACGTGGGGGAGACGGTGACAATGCTGACGATGCCGGGGTCGCTGTCGCCGATGGGCGTGATGACCGGCTTCAGACGGCTCCGGGTCGCCGGCATCTTCGAGTTGGGGTATTTCGAGTTCGATTCGGCGTGGGCGTTCCTCGCCATGCCCGTGGCGTTGCGTGTCGTCGGCCGCGAGGCGCAGCCGTTCGTGCAGCTCCGGGTCGACGACATGTTTCGTGCGCCCCAAGTAGCCGCTGACATCGTCGGACGGTTCGGCGTGCAGCGGTATATTGCTCAGAATTGGGCCGAGGTCAACGAGTCCCTCTTCTCGGCACTGTGGCTGGAGAAGACCGCCTTTGCGATCGCCGTTGGTCTCATCGTGATTGTCGCGGCGCTCAACATCGTGGCCTCGCTCGTCCTCTTGGTCATGGAAAAAACACGTGACATCGCCATTCTCAAGACCATGGGCGCATCGAAGCGGAGCGTCACGTGGATCTTCATCCTGCAGGGCCTGGTCATTGGCGTGACGGGCACGCTGGTCGGTGCCGTGGGAGGCGTGGGCATGGCGCGGGTGCTCGATCGCTACCGGCTCATCACGATCCCATCGGACGTCTATCAGGTATCGTACGTGCCGTTCGAGGTGCAGACCGGCGACCTCCTGGTCGTGCTCTGCGGCGCGGTGCTCGTCTGCTTCCTCGCGACCATCTATCCCTCGCGGCAAGCAGCACGACTCGACCCGGCGGAGGCGCTGCGCTATTCCTGATTATGTCGTTCATCCAGGTTTCTGCCCTTTGTAAGGGATATCCGACCCCGACCGGCCGCATCGACGTGCTGCGCGAGCTCGACGCGGAGGTCGCAGCGGGCGAGCTGGTGGCGGTCGTGGGCGCCAGCGGCGTCGGCAAGAGTACGTTGTTGCACGTGCTCGGCGGGCTGGACAGGGCGGATGCGGGGCGGATTCTCATCGAGGGCACCGACGTGGCCGTCATGTCGGACCCCGAGCGGGTGGCGTTTCGCAACCGACGGATCGGCTTCGTGTTCCAATTTCACCACCTCTTGCCGGAGTTCAACGCGCTCGAGAACACGGAAATGCCGCTCCGCATCGCGCGCTTGCCGTTGGGTGAGGCACGGGCGCGCGCCGAGCGGCTCTTGCGCCGCGTCGGCCTCGGCGAGCGTCTCACCCACCGGCCGGGGCTGCTGTCCGGGGGGGAACAGCAGCGCGTGGCCATCGCGCGGGCGCTGGTGATGGAGCCACGGTTGCTGCTGGCCGACGAGCCGACCGGCAACCTCGACGAGCACACGGCCGATGCGCTCCACGATCTGCTCCGAGAGATGCAACACGAGCAGGGTGTGACCTCGCTCATCGCCACACATAACCCGCGCCTGGCCGCCGTGTGCGATCGCGTGCTGCGTCTCGAGGACGGCCGACTGCACGCCGCTTGATACTGCATCCGATTTCTCGGATCTCGGATGGCGGATGCTCGGTTGCTGGCAGGTGGAGCTGAACCTCGAGCAGGGGTGAGGCGTTCGGACGGACTCGCGACGAAAATGTCTCCCCGCTGCCCGTTCCCTTTTTCGACGCGACAATCCTGCACGATTCGAGTGAAAGGAATGCCAGGCCGTCCTGCCATCGCTCGAGGTCGCACCCGTGTGCGGCTCGAGGCATTCGGTTGGGGGTCGCGGCATCGTTTGTGCAGTACAGGGCCGCATGAACGGCGCACGTGTCTGCGACGAGTCACGCCTCGGCGGCGCGTGTGCCAGGCGCAGAACCTGGCGGGTTGGATGGTCATCGGTTCCGCCGTATAATGTGAACATCGTGCGAGCAACGTTGACGGCGGATCACGACTGACGTAGGAACGCGGATGTTCGAACGGTACACGGAGCGGGCGCGCCGCGTGCTCTTTTTCGCACGCTACGAGGCGAGCCAGTTGGGCAGCGTCTCCATCGAGACCGAGCACCTTCTGCTCGGGCTGATCCGCGAAGGTAAGGGGCTGACGAGCCGTATCTTTCAGCGGAGTCACCTCTCGCTTGAAGGCATCCGGAAAGAGATCGAGGGCAGGGCAGGATTTCGCGACAAGGTCTCGACGTCGGTCGAGATCCCGTTCAGCGCGGAAACCAAGCGTGTCCTCACGTTCGCCGCGGAGGAGGCCGACCGGCTTCTTCACAACTACATCGGCACCGAGCACCTCCTCTTGGGGCTCCTGCGCGAAGAGCGGTCAGTGGCGGCCAACATCCTGATTGAAAAAGGGATGCGGCTCAACACCGTTCGCGATGACGTCATCGCCCTCCTGAACGAAAAAACGACACTCACACGCGGCAACAAGGAAACGCCGCTTTTGTCCGAGTTCAGCCGCGATTTGACGGAGGCGGCGCTCAAGAACCAGCTCGATCCGCTCGTTGGGCGTGAGACGGAGGTGGAGCGGGTCCAGCAGGTGCTCTGCCGCCGCACCAAGAACAACGCGGTGCTCATTGGCGAGCCTGGCGTCGGCAAGACCGCCATCGTCGAGGGGATCGCCCAGAAAATCGTCTGTGGCGATGTGCCACACTTCCTCGCCGACAAGCGCATCCTTGCGCTCGATATCTCGCTCATCGTTGCCGGGACCAAGTATCGCGGCCAGTTCGAGGAACGCCTCAAGGCGATCATGAAGGAGCTGGTCGAGAACCCGAACATCATCGTGTTCATCGACGAGTTGCACACGCTGGTAGGTGCCGGCTCCGCCGAGGGCTCGCTCGATGCGGCCAACATCCTGAAGCCTGCGCTCTCGCGCGGTGAGATTCGCTGCATCGGGGCGACCACGCCGACCGAATACCGGAAATACATCGAAAAGGATCGCTCGCTCGAGCGTCGCTTCCAGGCGGTCAGGGTCGAGGCGCCAGCCCCGGAGGAGACACTCGAGATCCTCATGGGCGTCAAGGACCGCTACGAAGGGTTCCACAACGTCGACTACACGCGGGACGCGATCGAGGCCGCTGTCTATCAGTCCAGCCGCTACATCACCGACCGCTTCCTTCCCGACAAGGCCATCGACCTCATCGACGAAGCCGGTGCGCGGGCCAAGCTGCGTGAGGCGGGCTATAGCGAGGAATTCGGCCAGATCAACAAGAACATCCGCATTGCCACCGAGCAGATGGAACATGCGGTCGCCCAAAAGGACTTCGAAAAGGCCCAGTTCTATCGCGACCAGGAGCTCGTGGCCCGCGAGAACCTCCAATACGTCCGCGAAAGGTTCGAGGTCCCTGGGCGCCGGATCGTTGTCGTTCGCCAGGACATCGATGAGGTGGTTTCCAAGTGGACGGGCGTCCCCATCACGTCCATTAATGAGGACGAGGGGAGCAAGCTCCTACGGATGGAGGAGGAGCTGCACAAGCGGGTCGTCAGCCAGGAGCGGGCGATCTCGGCGCTCTCGCGAGCGATTCGCCGCTCGCGCGCCGGCCTCAAGAACCCGAACCGGCCCGTGGGGAGCTTCCTGTTTCTCGGTCCGACCGGCGTCGGCAAGACCGAGCTGGCCCGCGCGCTGGCGAGCTTCTTGTTCGGCAGCGACAACGCGCTGATCCGCTTCGACATGTCCGAGTACATGGAAAAGCATTCGGTGTCGAAGCTCATTGGCTCGCCGCCGGGTTACGTCGGTCACGAGGAAGGCGGTCAACTGACCGAAAAAGTGAAGCGGCACCCGTACTCTGTCGTACTGCTCGACGAGATTGAAAAGGCCCATCCGGACCTGTTCAACATCCTCCTGCAGGTGTTCGAAGACGGGCATCTGACCGATGGCCTCGGCAATCGCGTGAACTTCAAGAACGCGATTATGATCATGACGTCGAACATCGGCGCACGCTACATCCAGAAGAAGGCGGCCGTCGGCTTCCAGGCGGCCGACACCCGGGAGATCACGAAGTCGGTGTCGGAAATGGTCCTGGGTGAGGTCAAGCGAACGTTCAACCCGGAGTTCATCAACCGTCTCGACGAGATCATCGTCTTCGAGGCGCTGACCGACGAAGACCTCCAGAGAATCGCGCAGTTGCTCGTCGAGCAGATCAACATCAACCTGGCCGATCGCCAGCTTCGCATCGAGCTCACGGGAGACGTGGTGGACTGGGTGATTCACATCACCTGCAACGACCGGACGTATGGCGCCCGACCGCTGCGTCGAGCCATTCAGCGCTTCATCGAGGATCCGCTGTCGGAAGAGCTGATCCGTGGACAGCTCAAGCAGGGTACCAAGGTGGAGGTGTACCTCGAGGATGGCGTCTTGGCCTGGCGCCCCTCCGGCAGCACCGAGGTCGGGCGGAAGCTGCCGGCCCGGAACTAGGACTAGGGTGACAGGGTGGGGGGGTGACAGGGGGGTGACAGGGGGTTTTTCGGAGCTTGGGCAAGCACATCTCATGAAATGGGAGCGTCGCCCCGGCCCATCCTCTCCCGAGGCCCGATCACCCTACCCCTGCCAGCGCCTCACCCCCTCACCAGGTCACCTTGTCACCGTTCACCATCTTCCCCGGCGCCCGTTCCTTCCCTGCCCTCGGCCACGGCCTGTTCAGGAACGTCTAACATCCTGTAGACTGAACGCTTGGCTGGCTCCCTAAGGAGTCCTGTATTTTCGGACGAGTCCTGGGGGCGGTCTTGTGAGTCTTGGCGCCTCCAGCGGCTTGCCGTGAGCACGGTCGCGCGCGGGCGGCTGTGCAGCCCGAGGGCGTGAAGGCGTGTACGCAGACACTTTTTTTCTTGAAATCCGCTGGGAGTCCGCCGAGGCGCGAAGTGCGAAGGTGGGCGTTGCGGATAGGATCTCACGATGTTGAGACGGGTCGAGGTGGTGCTGGCGGCGGTCGGCTTGTTCTTGGCAGCCGGCCTCGCTAGCGCCCAGACACAGCAAGCGCCGCCGACCAGTCAGGGGCAATCCCAACCCCAGCCCACGCAGGAGTCCCCGCCCACGGAGCCGGCCGCCTCTCAGGGCCAGGTGGTGCAGGTCAAGGGGCCGGTCAACATTTGCGGCCAGAAAGCTATCCCGCCGGACAACCTACCGCCGGCCGGATCACCGCCGGTCTTCTGGCTGATCGTCCCCTGCTTCGAGGCGCAAGGGGGGCAGCCTGTGGTCGACGCGCAGACGTACGTCTACTACATCCAGAGCCTCGGGAAGATCAGTCGGCCTTCGCAGAACCAGTGGACGCCCTGGAGTGAACAGATCGAGCAGAGCCTCATTGGCGACTTCCGCCGTCTGTGGGGGACCAACTTTCTCGACAACCTGGCAGTCGAGGTCCGCGACTACGCGTTCGAGAATGGGGTGGTGGGGAAGGTCGCGCTCATTCAAATGGAGGAGCGCCAGCGGGTGAAGATTGTCGACTATCAGGGCACCGAGGCGCTCAACAGCACGGACATCGACGACAACCTGCGTGAAGCGGGCGCGATGATTCGGCTGGACACCTTTCTCGATGAGGGGGGCATCCGGCGCGTCGAAGGCCTCATCCGCAGCATGCTGGCGGAGAAGGGACACCTGGATGCGAAGGTGACCCACAGCCTGACGCCGTTGAAGACCGGGCCGAAGCTCGTGCACCTGACGTTCAGCATCGAGGACGGCCCGAAGGTCAAGATCGACCGCATTACGTTCCTCGGCAACGAGGCCGTGTCCGACCGGAAGCTCCGGGGCAAGATGGAGCACAACAAGCAACCGGGCTTCTTCCGGTTCATCGGCATCGGCGGGGGCACCTACAAGGAAGAGCAGTTCGAAGAAGACGCCCAGCGGATCATGGCCTACTATCGCGAGGAGGGCTATCTCAAAGCGAGCGTCGGGCAGCCCGAGATTCGATCGCTCAGCGCCTCGAAAGATGGGAACAAGCGCTCGGTCGAGGTGCGGATTCCGATCACGGAGGGCCGACGCTACCGCGTGGGCAAGTTCGACTTTGCGGAGAACAAGGTCGTCAAGCAAGATGCGCTGCGGTCGCTCTTTTCCATCGACGAAGGCGACTACTACGACGAGGACCGAATCCGGAAAGGGTACGAGCAGGCGACCGAGCTCTATGGGTCCGGTGGCTACTTCGAGTTCACAGCCTATCCAGAGTTCAGCTACGAGGACACGAAGGATCCGAACGCCGCGCCGGTCGCAGCGAACACGGACGAGAGCAAGCCAGCCGTCGTCGATGTGACGATGCACATCGAGGAAGGCGAGCAGTACTTCATCAACAAGATCGCGTTCCAGGGCAATACGACGACGCGCGACCACGTCATTCGGCGTGAGATGCGGCTGTTGGAGAGTGGCGTCTTCAACACGGCGGCGCTGAAGCACAGCGTCAGGCGACTGAATCAGCTTGGCTACTTCACACCGCTCGAAGAGCAGGAGGACATCGAGGTCGAGAAGACGCCGAACGAGAAGAACAAGGTCGACGTCACGCTCAAGGTGGAGGAGCAGAACCGCAACCAGATCACGTTTGGTGCCGGCGTGTCGCAGTGGGAGGGTGTGTTCGGTCAGCTCCAGTTCCAGACGGCCAACTTCATGGGACGCGGTGAGACGCTCTCGCTGATGCTTGCGGCCGGGTCGCGATCGGCCAACTACCAGCTTGGCTTCACCGAGCCGTTCATGTTCGACCGGCCCATCACGGCCGGCTTCGAGCTCCACAGTCGTTACGTCCAGTACATTGGTGCGTTCACGCAGCGATCAACGGGCGGCAACGTGAGCTTTGGCTTCCCGGTCGCCGACTTCACGCGGACGTTCTTGACGTACAGCTACGAGCGAATTCGCGTCGTCGATCTCAATCCGCTCTACGAGCAGTTGGTCGCAAACAACCCGTTTCTCGCGGAGGCTCTGCTGCTTGACGATGAGGGGACGCGCGTGGTGAGTCAGATCACGCCAACGATCCGGTTCGACACCGTCAATCACCCCATCTTTCCCACCATGGGAGCGCGGTTCCAAGCTGGGGTCGATGTTGCCGGCATCGGCGGGAACGTGAACTTCATCAAGCCGGTGCTCGAGGGTACGTGGTGGATTCCGCACACGAGCCGCACTTCGATTGGCGTGCACGGGCAAACGCAGTTCATTGCGCCGTACGCGGGCACGGAGTCGCTCCCCATCTTCGAGCGGCTCTGGCTGGGCGGTGAGTACAGTGTGCGTGGCTTCGACTACCGTACGATTGGCCCACGTGATCAGGCGACCGGCGCGGTCCTGGGCGGCAACAAGAGCCTGCTGTTCAACGCTGAGTATGCGATCACGATCGCGGAACCCGTCCGCCTCGTCTTCTTCTATGATGCGGGTCAGGTGCGGGACTCCAACGAGACATTTCGGATGGATGAGTTCAAGACGTCGACCGGCGCCGAGGTGCGGTTCTTCATGCCGGTCCTGAACGTGCCATTTCGGCTCATCTTCGCTTACAATCCGCAGCGGGATGGTGTGCTCGACAACAACAACGAGCCGCAGCGCGAGTTCCAGTTCCGCTTTGCAGTCGGGTCTACTTTCTGACGATGAGTAGTGGTCAGTGGCCAGTGATCAGTGGCCGGCCGGTGCACCACCGTCTGGGGGTTGACGTCGATTGCCGACGAAAGGACGCCGCGAGCCCCCGACCGGAGGTAAACCGGCTGACCACTGGCCACTGACCCCTGACCACTGTGAAAGGACGCGTGTGCATGAAGAGCGTGTTGACGACAGTGGCTCTCAGCCTGACGCTGACGGCCACTCCTTTGTTTGCCGGAACCAGCCCGCAAGAGACCGATCAAAAGCCGGCGGCCGAAAAGCCGGCTGCCGAGAAGCCGGCGGCCGAACCGCCGCAGCAGCCTGTCGAAGCGCCAGCGATTGAGCCGCCCGTCCGGCCGAGCCAGCCACCACGCCCATTCCCTGAGGGGTCGAAGGTGGCCTATGTAGATGTGCAGGCAATCGTCAGCGAGTCCGCGGAGGGCAAAGCGGCGTCGGGTCAGATTCAGTCGTTTGCTGACAAGATGAATACCCAGCTGCAACCAAAGACGAAATCGCTGCAGGACACCGAGCAAAAGCTCGAACAGGGCGGATCGGTGCTGAGCGAGGAGGTGCGCGCGCAGTTGCAGCGGTCCGTGGAACAACAGCGCGTCGAGCTGCAACGCGCTCAGCAGGACGCACAACGGGAGTTGCAACAGCTCAACGCCGACATCCAGCAGAAGTTCATCCAGAAGCTGCTGCCGGTTATTGGGAAGGTGGCTCAACAGAAGGGGCTTCACTTCGTCTTGAGCCTCACCCCAGACGTGCTGTTTGCCGATAGCGGTCTCAACATCACACCGGATGTCATCAAGGCGCTCGATGCCGCGGCGGGAACCAACACGCCGCCGAAGAAGTGAGCAGCGCCGGGCACGTGGTGAGCCCGTACACACGGTATCCGGAGAGTGCTCGGAACCACGAGACCGTGTCGATCGATATCCCGCAAGTGCTCGAGCGGTTCTGTTACCGGTATCCCTCGCCCCTGGTTGATGCCGTCACAGAGTTCCGGCCCGGTGAGCGCGCCGTGGCGGTGAAGAACGTCACCGTCAATGAGGAGTTCTTTCAAGGACACTTTCCCGGGGCGCCGCTGATGCCGGGAGTGCTGATGATCGAAGCGCTGGCGCAAGTAGCGGCGTTGCTCCTGCTCGGCGGTAGGGCGGGTTCGCCGAACGCGCCGTCTGGACGCCTCGGCGAGGCGTCCCTACCTGAAGCTACAGCGAAGGTCGGCGAAGCCATGCGACGCCGGGCCCATCTGCGCGGCGTCAACCGCGCGAAATTCCGCCGCCAGGTCGTGCCGGGTGATCAGGTGCACCTCGAGGTCACCCTCGTCCGTGCGCGGCGGAGCCTCGCGAAAGTATTTGGCGCTGCCCATGTGGGCTCACAGCTCGTGGCCGAGGCGGAGCTGCTGCTCGGCCTCCAGGCCGAGCCGGTGCAGATTCACCCAGCAGCGATCGTGCACCCGAACGCGCGCATCGGCGAGGGCACGATCATCGGGCCGAACGCGGTGATTGGCGAGCATGTCGAGATCGGCCGCTCCTGCCGCGTGGGTCCCAACGCCGTGATCGAGGGCTGGACAGAGCTTGGCGATCACAGCGAGGTCTTCCACTCCGCGTCGATTGGGCTCATCCCGCAAGACTTGAAGTTCAGCGGCGAGCAGACGCGGCTCGTGATAGGGGTCAACAACGTCTTCCGCGAGTTCGTGACGGTCCACCGCGGAACGCGCGGCGGTGGCGGCGTCACCTCGATCGGCGACCACAATGTCTTCATGGCCTGCGCCCACGTGGCGCACGATTGCCACGTCGGCAATCACACCATCTTCGGAAATGGCGCAACGCTCGGCGGACACGTGCTGGTCGAGGACTTCGCGACCATTAGCGCCTATTCCGGCGTGCACCAGTTCTGCCGCGTGGGGCGTCACGCGTTCATTGGCGGGTATTCGGTCGTCACCAAGGATGCGCTGCCCTACGGGAAGACGGTAGGGAACCGCGCGCGATTTTACGGCCTGAACACGGTCGGTCTGATTCGTCGCGGCTTTCAGGAGGATGTGATCGCGCGGCTCAAGCGGGCGTATCGCTATCTCATGCTCTCGAAGCTCAACGCATCCCGCGCGCTCGCGCAGATCGAGCAAGACGGGCTGGTGGAGTGTCCCGACGTGCGGTATCTCGTCGAGTTCATCCGCGACTCGAAGCGAGGTGTGATCCTTCGCCGTCCGACTCGGCGGGTCGAAGAGATGCTGGTAGAAGAGTGACCACGAGGTTCGCGTGCTTCGTGGTTGAATCTTTGTGATGCTCTTCGTGGTTTTGCGACGCTGCTGGCCTTTGACGCAATCTCGCTGACCGCCAACCTCGGCATACGATGACCATCGGTCTAATCGCCGGAAACGGGCGGTTCCCATTTCTCGTGCTCGAGGCCGCCCGGGCGCTGGGGCACCAGGTCGTCGTGGTGGCCGTCAAGGAGGAGGCAGCGGCGGAGCTCGAACAGGCCGCGCAGGGCTGCGGCGCCTCGCTGCACTGGGTATCCCTGGGACAGCTCGGGCGGGCGATTCGTATCCTCGAAGGCGCGCGTGTCCAACAGGCGGTGATGGCCGGGCAAGTCAAGCACGTCAAGATCTTCTCTGACATCGTTCCCGATTGGACGCTGTTGCAGGTGCTGGTGCGGCTCAAGGCGAAGTCGACCGACGCGCTGATCGCTGCGGTAGCGGATGTGTTGCGCGATCACGGTATCGAGCTGCTCGACTCGACGACGTTTCTCCAGCCGCTCATGGCGGGCCCGGGGACCCTCAGCCGACGAGAACCCAGTAGCGAGCAGCAGGACGATCTTGCCTTTGGCTACCGCATGGCAGACGCGATCGCCGGCCTCGACATTGGCCAGACCATCGTCGTGAAGAACTGTGCCGTCGTGGCGGTCGAGGCCATGGAAGGGACCGACGAAACCATCGTGCGCGCGGGCCGCCTGGCTGGACCTGGGACCTGCGTCATCAAGGTACGCAAGCCACGCCAGGACATGCGCTTCGACGTGCCGGTCGTTGGCGTGCGGACCGTTGCGAGCATGGCGCAGGTGGGTGCAGAAGTGTTGTCCGTGGACGCGGAGAAGACGCTCGTCTTGGATGGCGATGAGTTCTACCGCGCCGCGGATGCTGCCGGCATCGCGGTGGTCGGACGCCCACACGGGGGTGCGGGATGAGCGCAGACATCCGGCGCGTGCAGGTGGCTGTCGTTGGCGTTGGCGCTCTGGGCCGCCATCATGCACGCATTCTCGCCGCGCTCGATGATGCGGTCCTCGTGGCTGTTGTCGACTCGAACGCAGCACGGGCAGCGGAAGTAGCCGAGGCGTACGGCACCCGAGCCTTCACGGATGTCGCGGCGTTGACCGATGTCGACGCTGTCACGATCGCAACGCCAACCGCATCACATCACGACCTGGCGCGCCACTTCCTGGATCGTGGAACCTCGGTGCTGGTGGAGAAGCCACTCGCGCGCACCCTGGCCGAGGCTGAAGAGCTCGTAGCGGTAGCAAGCCGTCGCGGCGTGCCGCTTGCGGTTGGCCACACCGAGCGCTTCAATCCTGCTGTGGACGCCGCGCTGCCGTTTCTCACGCGGCCTCGCTTTGTCGAGGTGCATCGTCTCGGCACCTTCAGTGAGCGAAGCCTCGATATCGATGTGGTCTTCGACTTGATGATTCACGACCTCGACCTGTTGCTGGCCACGCTCGGTGACGAGGTCGTGAGCGTCGACGCGGTGGGCATCCCGGTACTCAGCAATCGAGTGGACATCGCGAACGCGCGGCTCCGGTTCGGCTCCGGATGTATCGCCAACGTGACGGCGAGCCGCATTAGCAGGGAGAAGGTGCGCAAGATCCGGTTCATGGAGCCCGCGGCCTACGTCTCCATCGACTACGCGAGCCAGGAGGTCGAGTGCTGGCGGCTCGTGCGCCGTGATGGTGGCCGTCCCCAGATCGAGGGCGGTAAGATCGATGTGCAGCGAGAGGAACCGCTCAAGCGCGAGCTAGCGGACTTCGTAGCGGCCACCCGCGATGAGCGGTCTCCTCGTGTTACGGGCGAGGATGGTCGCCGTGCGCTCGCCCTGGCCGATCGCATCAATCGCGAGATGACCCGTCATGGCCACTGAGATTTTGTCGGAGCTGGCGGCGAAGGTGGCAGCCGGCGCTCGCTTGACCGTCGACGATGGTCGCGCTCTCTTGGAGACGCGGGATCTGATTCAGCTTGGCATGCTGGCGAGCGACGCGCGGAGCCGGCGCCATGGCGCGCGTGCGACGTTCGTTCGCGTGTGTGACGTGCCTCTTGCGCACGCCGGGACCGCAGCGCTGCCACTGGCAACGGCGGGCGAGCTGCGCTTGGTGGGTGAGCCAGCGAGCGCTGCGGAGTCCCTCGCAGCGGTGCATGCCCTTGTGGAGCGCGCGGGCGAGGTGCCGGTCACTGGATTTGCCTTGCATGTGCTCGGCGGTCTGGCTGGGAGCGACCGAGCCCTGACCGAGTTGCTCGTCTCGCTGAAGGACGCCGGGCTTGCCGCCGTCGCAGAAGCCAGTGCCGAGCGTCTGAGCGACGGAGGCGCCGCACTCGCGCCGCTAGTCGATGCGGGCGTGCTCCTCGCACGCCTGGTTGTCGAGCATCCCCTCGACCCGACAGGCGCGCCGGCCTGGCTGGACGGCCTGCGACGCCTGCAGGAAGAAGCGGGTGTCATCCGTGCTATGGCGCCGCTGGCGCGGCAGCAGCCGCCTGACGCGCCGACGACAGGGTACGACGATGTGCGCGTGGTTGCGCTGACGCGATTGCTCTTGGACAACGTCGAGAGCATCCAGACCAACTGGCGCCGCTCGAGTGCAAAGCTCGCGCAGGTGACGCTGATGTTCGGGGCCGATGATCTCGACGATGTGCCGGCGCAGGATGTGACTGACCTGGGCCCGCGCCGCAGCTCACTCGAGGAAGTCCGGCGTAACATCCGTGCCGCGTCGCTCGAGCCCATCGAGCGCAACGCCCGTTTCGAAAGGCTCATGCGATGACGCGCGTCCGGCTAGGCGCGGTCGGCTATCTCAACGCGCGCCCGCTCGTCCACGGTCTTGACGATCACGCCAGCACCTTCGACCTGCGCTTCGACCCGCCGGCCGTGTGCGCTGATCTGCTACACGCAGGGCGGATCGACCTTGGCATGATTCCTTCGTTCGAGTATCTGCAGCGGCCCGAATACCGCGTCGTCCCAGAGCTTGCGATCGGCTCGGACGGTCCGGTGAGCTCGGTCGCACTGTTTACAACACGCCCCCTCCACCTGGTGCGATCGATTGCGCTCGACACGAGCTCGCGCACATCGGTGGTGCTCGTCCAGCTTCTGTGTCGACACCACTTCGGCATCCAACCGACATTCGACGCGCAGGCCCCGGATCTCGCGGCCATGCTCGCTCATTGTGACGCCGCCCTGTTGATTGGCGACCTGGCGCTCTTTGCCGAGCACGAGCGGCTCGGGGCGGCGAAGATCGACCTGGGTGAGGCGTGGACGACCATGACCAGGCTACCGTTTGTCTGGGCCTTCTGGGCTGGGCCGGAGACGGGCCTGATCTCTCCTCAGGTCTGCGGGCGCTTACGCGAGGCACGCGCTCTCGGCGTCGCTGCCGTCGATGAGATTGCGCGTGACTTCAGCCAGGGGAACGGGACGCGCTGCGCCGTTGCGGCAACATATCTGCGCACGCACATTAAATACGGCCTCGGCCCGGAGTACTTGGAAGGTTTGCGCAGATTTCATACGCTGGCGGTGGAGGGCGGATTCGCGCCAGAATTGAGACCGGTACGCTTCTTCTAAGGGGGAAAAGGGACCCGGTCCTTTTTCCACACGGCGCGTTCGGCGAACGCGCCCTACCCAGCAGGTAGGGACGCCTCGCCGAGGCGTCCACTTCGGGTTCTCGAGGGTTCGAAGGGTGACGATGACCGTTCGGTCAATAGCCGAGAAAGCCGCCGCGGGCGGCCGTGTCACGCCAGACGAGGCGCTGCGCGTGTATCTCGAAGCACCGACGTGGCTGCTTGGCCAGGCGGCGGACGAGATTCGTGCGCGCAAGCATCCTGGGGGAATTGTCTCCTACATCATCGACCGCAACGTCAACTACACCAACGTGTGCGTGGCGCGCTGCAACTTCTGCGCCTTCTACCGCACGGTGGGATCGTCCGAGGGCTATGTCCTCTCGTTCGACGAGATCTTTCGGAAGATCGATGAGACGATTGCCGTCGGCGGCGTGCAGATGCTGCTTCAAGGTGGCCACAATCCGGACCTCCCGCTGGAGTGGTACGAAGATCTCTTCCGAGCGGTCAAGCAGCGCTACCCTCTCTTCAAGCTGCACGCGCTCTCCCCGCCGGAGATCCTGCACATCAGTCGCATGTCCCGGCTGCCTGTCGAGCGAGTCATCGACCGGCTGGTGACTGCCGGCTTGGACAGTGTCCCGGGTGGTGGAGCTGAGATTCTCGTCGACCGCGTGCGACGACAGCTCAATTGCTATGGCAAGGCCACGGCCGACGAGTGGATCGACGTCATGCGCCACGCTCATCGAGCCGGGCTCCGCACAACTGCGACGATGATGTACGGGAGCGTCGACACGGAAGCGGAGCGGATCGAGCACTTGATACGGCTGCGCGATTTGCAGGACGAGACCGGCGGCTTCACCGCATTCATTACCTGGAGTTATCAGCCGGACCACACGGAGCTCGGCGGATACGAGCGGACGGGGCTCGAATACCTTCGCACGCTTGCTCTTTCGCGGATCGTCCTCGACAATTTCGACAATCTGCAGGCGTCCTGGGTGACGCAAGGCGGGAAAGTCGGGCAGCTCAGCCTCCTCTTTGGCGCCAACGACATGGGGAGCGTCATGATCGAGGAGAACGTCGTTCGTGCAGCCGGCGCCAGCTATTGCATGGACGAGGTCGAGATCGTCCGTAACATCGAGAACATCGGCTTCGTGCCGAAGCGCCGCAACATGCACTACGACATGCTCGGCGATCCGCTGTTTCGTGAGCAGCGTATTCCGCGTCGTCGAACGCTGGACACGGCCAAGGGTGACGACGATCCGCTGATTCCAGACGAGCTCGCTCACTATCCGGCGCGCAGCCGCGCGGGCCGCGTAGGTCGGGGGCAGGTTTAACCCGGCGCGTTCGGCGAACGCGCCCTACCATCGCGGTAGCCGGGGCCATCGCGGTAGGGCCGCCTCGCCGAGGCGTCCGTCGTAATCGACATGCCATTGCCGGCCGACCAAGACAGGCCAGCGTGCGTCCGATGGCGAGCCGCCTGTGTCCTGCCTATCGTCGAGCCGCCGATTGCCGACGGTTGGCTCGACGTTGCCGATGGGCGCATCCTGCGTGTCGGACGTCCTGGCGATGAGCCGCCGGACGTCGTCGTTGACGACGAGCGGGATCTGGGTAGGGCCGCGATTCTGCCTGGTCTCGTCAACGCGCACACACATCTCGAGCTTTCGTTCTTGCGAGGCCGCGTGCCGCCGGCGCAATCGATGCCGGAGTGGGTCCGCGTGCTGATGCGCGAGCGCGCGGCGGCACAAGACGATCCGACACCCGCGATCCGGGCGGCGGTGGAGCAGCTCGAGCGCGCCGGCACCGCGGCCGTTGGCGACGTCGGTAATACGCGCGGAGCCGTGACGGTGCTCCTGGAAAGCACGCTCCACGCGTTGAGCTTCCACGAGCTGCTTGGATTCCGCGGAGACGCACGCGCGATCGTGACTGACGCCCGTTCCGGCATGCGGCTGGTCGATGCGAGAGGAAGGGTGCGTGAGGCACTCGCGGCTCATGCGCCGTACTCCTCGTCTCCGGAGCTCTTCGTCGCAATCGAGCAAGCGAGTCGGGCGGAGCCGGTCGGTCGCCTGAGCGTGCACTTGGGTGAATCGCCGGAAGAGGTCGAGCTGCTTTATACCGCTGGGGGGAGCTGGCGAGATCTGTTGGAGGATCTGGGCGCCTGGCCTGAGAGCTGGCGGGCGCCAGGATGCCGACCGGTCGAGTTTCTGGCCCAGCTGGGATGGTTGACGCCCAGGACGATCGTCGTGCACGGCGTACAGCTCGAGGACACCGAGCTGAGGATGCTGGCGAAAGCGGGAGCGACGATGGTCACCTGCCCGCGCAGTAACCAATGGGTGGGCGTGGGGCCGCCCCCGATCGAGCGGTTCTGGGCCAGCGGTGTGCGGCTGGCGGTGGGCACGGATAGTCTGGCGAGCGCGCCGGATCTCAACCTCTTCGCGGAGCTCGCCGAGGTGAGACGCTTGGCGCCCAGCGTTCCCGCCGCAGAGCTGCTGCGGTGGGCGACGCTGAACGGCGCGTGTGCGTTAGGCTTCGATCATTTGGGAGCGATAGCCCAGGGACTCGCGGCGCGCCTGATCTCGATCGAGCTTCCGGCCGAGATCGACGGTGTCGAAGAATGCTTGGTTCGGGGCGTGTCATCCGACCGCATTCGGTGGATTGCGTAGGTCAGGGAGTGGCAATCATGCGTTGGGCAACCCGCATCCGTACGTACCTGTCGTTCGTGCGGGTCAGCCACTCAGTATTCGCACTGCCGTTCGCGTTGGTTGGCGCGCTGCTGGCGAGTAGGTACGAGCCGCTGACGTGGCACCGTGTGCTGTGGATCGTGGTGGCCATGGTTGGCGCGCGCAGTGCCGCCATGGCGTTCAACCGCTTGGTCGACGCTCGCTTCGATGCCCTGAACCCGCGGACGTCGATGCGGGAGCTGCCAAGCGGCGCGCTGTCGTGGGCCGAGGCTAGCGCATTTCTGGCCGTGGCGACTGGTGTGTTCGTGTACGCTGCGTGGCAGCTTGGCCCCATGTGTCTTGCGCTCTCGCCGTTGGCGCTCGCCATCGTCTTCTGGTACTCGCTCGCGAAGCGATATACGTGGGCGACGCAGCTCTTCCTGGGATTGGCGCTTGCCGTTGCGCCGGTAGGTGGTTGGATCGCCGCCGGTGGGCACATGGCGTGGGAGCCGCTGCTGCTTGCGCTCGCCATCGGCGCCTGGGTGGCGGGCTTCGACATCTTGTATGCGTGCCAGGATCTGCAATTCGACCGCACTTACGGTCTCCATTCAATCCCTGTGCGCTACGGCATCCGGACCGCTTTGCAGATCTCCCGAGGGCTCCACGTTGTTGCCGTCCTTTTCCTCGGCGTGCTCGGCGTGGTGACTCAACTGGGTCCCATCTACTTTGCCGGCGTGATCGCGGTCGGCCTGCTGCTGGCCTACGAGCAATCGTTGGTGTCGATCGATGACCTCTCGCAGGTAAAGCGGGCCTTCGATCTCAACGGCTACGTCGGAATCCTGTACTTGCTCACGACGGGTGTTTCCCTCTATGTCCACTAACATCGCGGTCGCCATCACGGGTGCCAGCGGAGCGCTCTACGGCGTGCGCACGCTTGCCGCGCTACTCGAGCGTGGCTGCGCCATCGATCTCATCGTCACCGATTTTGGTCGGCGGCTGCTACGGGACGAGCTCGGCGATGAGGCGGCCGTGGATCGTCTCGCGGCATACCTCGTGAGTCGGTACGGCGAACGGGTGAACGACGGCGGGCTGACCTTGCACAGTAACAAGGATCTCGGCGCACGCATTGCGAGCGGCAGCGGCGGCGCAGAGGCGATGGTCGTCGTTCCCTGCTCGATGAAAACGCTCGCGGGCATCGCCCACGGTCTGTCGCGCAACCTCGTCGAACGTGCTGCGGACGTCATGCTGAAGGAGCGCAGGAGGCTGGTGGTGGTTCCGCGGGAGACGCCGCTCAGCCTGCCGCAGTTGCGAAACATGCTCCTGTGCGGTGAGGCGGGCGCGCTGGTGCTCCCGGCCATGCCGGCCTTTTATCAGCTTCCGCGCACGCTCGACGATCTCGCCGATTTTATGGCTGGCAAGGTGCTGTCGGCGCTCGGCTTCGATCACGATCTCTATCCGCGCTGGGAGCCACGATGACTGCCGCCGTGGGGCAGGGGAGGGGGACCGGTGGGGACCCATCAGCAGCGAGTCCCCTGCTCGGCAAGAAGCCCCGTGAAATCGCTCGCATGTTCGATGCGATCGCGGGGCGGTACGACCTGCTGAATCATCTGCTCAGCGGCGGCCTGGACCTCTATTGGCGCGCGCGCGCCGTCGGCGCCCTGCAGCTCACGGGTCATGAAGTCGTGCTCGATCTCTGCACGGGCACGTGCGACCTGGCGCTCGGCCTGTGCCGCCGTGGTCGCGCGCGCCGTGTCGTGGGCGTGGATTTTTCCGCGGAGATGCTACGTGTGGGCCTGGGGAAAGTACGCGCGAAGCGGGAGGAGCGCCGCGTGCCGCTCCTCCGCGGTGATGCCATGCGCATTCCCCTTGCGGACGCGAGCGTCGACGCGGTGACGATGGCGTTCGGTCTGCGTAACGTGGAGGTGCCGGCGACCGCTCTGGCGGAGGTGGCCCGGGTGCTGCGTCCGGGGGGGCGGATCGCCATTCTCGAGTTTGGGGCGCCACGCATGCCGGTCGTGCGATCGCTGTATTTCTGGTACTTTCGGCACGTCTTGCCGCGCATTGGTCGGTTGGTGTCCCGCCATCGCAACGCCTACACGTATCTGCCGGCGTCGGTCGACGCCTTTGTTCCACCTGAAGAGGTGGCTGCGGCAATCGAGTCGCAGGGCCTGTCAGCAGTTCGTATCGTCCAACTGAGTCTTGGCGTCGTCTATATGTACGCCGCGGCGAAGTTAACCGCCGAACCACGCGCTGCCTGATAGTTTCCTGCTCGAGCGGCCAAAAGGGGACAGTCCCCTTTTGGCCCTTCCGCGTCCTTCGCCACAAACGCGCTAGAGGGAGGGTCGCCGTGTTCCCGGCGCCGTTTTTGCATTTATACTCGCGTAAGTACCTCTGTGCACCTAATCATTGACGAGTTTCGTCCGGAGCCGGAATCGCTCGAGAGCGCAATCTCGCGCCGCGAAGGGGTGCTTCTCTCGATCATTTTCCACCTCCTGGTGCTCGTGGCGGTCCTGCTGGGCCCGCGACTGCCGTGGGTGCAGGCCCTGCTGAAAGAATCGGCCGAGGCCCGTGCACAGGCCGTCGAAGAGGCGGAGAAGCGTTTGGCACAGGCGCCGCGCTTCGTCTTTCTCACGCCGCGCATCCCCGAGACGCCGCCAAAGCCACCGCCTGATTCGATGCTCTCGGATAGTGACGGTGAAGCACGGGCGCCGGAACGGGCCGAGCGTCCTGCCAACGAGCTGCCGTTCTCGCGCGGCAACTCGCCCGATTTCGTCGATGAACGACCTGCGGAGGCGCCTCGCCGAGAGGCGGACACGGCGCCGCCCGCGTCACCGGCTGAGCCGCCACAGCGCGCCGAGAACGAGACCAACGGCGCCACGCCACTGGAGTTGCCGGAGCGTGAGCGTTCCGAGCCAGTGCCGCAGCGCTCCGACACGGCGCCGGCGGTCAAGCCGCAGGCGCGCAACTCACCCGGCGATGTGCTTGGGCGCGCGCTGGAGAACCTCGAGCGATACGTACCCGAGGAGACATTCGAGAATCCTGACGGCGGCGCGGGGCGCTACGGTCAGGACTTCGATTTCGACCGGAAGGGCGTCGAGTTCGGCCCGTGGATCCGTTTCTTCCGCGCGCAAGTGCGCTCCAATTGGCTGGTGCCCGAGGCCGCGGCGGTGATGAAAGGGCACGTCGTCATCACACTCAACGTCTGGAAGGACGGCCGTATCACTGACATCGGTGTGGTGAAGCCCTCCGGTGTCGATGCCTTTGATCGAGCCGCGGTCAACGCGCTGCGCTGGTCCAGTCCCACGAGGCCCCTTCCACCGGCGTACCCGGACGACAGGGTCTTCTTCACCGTGACCTTCTACTACAACGAGTGGCCATCGTCGCAGTAAGGTGATCTGCTCACGATGTCGGGGCCGACACGTTCGCAGCAGCTTGGCCTGCTGATCCTGCTCGCCGGATTGCTGGCGCTGGCAGTAGTCCGGTGGTGGTGGTAGCGCACGTGCCGCTTCTCGTCGCGATCCTCGGCACCACGGCTACGGGAAAGAGCAAGCTGGCGCTCGATCTCGCCGAGCGGCATCAAGGCGAGATTGTGAACTGTGATTCGACTGCGATCTACAAGTATTTCGACATCGGCACCGACAAGGTGCCCGTGTCGGGGCGGCGCGGCATTCCGCATCACCTCATCGACATTCTCGAGCCGACCGAGACCTATTCTGCTGCGCAATTCGCCCGTGATGCGGCGGGCGTGATCCGCGAGATCACCGCACGGGGAAAGCTTCCCATTCTGGTTGGTGGAACGGGGTTTTACTACCGAGCGCTGACACGCGGCCTCTTCGAAGGCCCCGGCCGTAGCGAGGACCTGCGCGCGCGGCTGCACGCCATTGGGGCACGGCGCGGCGTGCCGTTCCTGCATCGGATGGTCGCCCGCCTCGATCCAGCGTCGGCGATGCGTATCATGCTGCGAGACGAGAAGCGCCTCGTCCGCGCGCTGGAAGTCTATTTCTTGACGGGCCGGCCGCTGTCGGCGCACTTCGCCGCGACCCGGCCGGCGCTCACCGGGTATCGCACGCTGGCGCTTGGCCTGAGGCTGCCGGCGGCGCGTATTGCTGAGCGCGTCGCGCGACGTGTGGACGAACAGTTCGCACGCGGCCTGGTCGACGAAGTACGGCGTCTGCTGGCGGCCGGCGTGCCGGAGCGTGCACACCCGTTCAGTGGCCTCGTCTACCGCCAGATCCTGGAGATGCTTCACGGCGTACGGGATGAGCCCGCGACGCGCGCGCTGATCGTTCGGGAGAACAAGCGGTATGCGCGGCGACAGTTGATCTGGTTCCGGAAAGAGCCTAATCTACACTGGCTGGACGGTGCGGGTGAGTGGCCGACGACCTTTGAGGCTGCTGAGGCCGTGCTGGACATTTGGAGAAGGCACTGATGGCACAGACTCGCGAATCTCGGGCGTCGTCGCCGCCGAACATTCAGGACGTATTCCTCAACCATGCTCGCCGCGAGCGGTTGGTTGTCGCCATCCGACTCATGGACGGTCAGGCGCTGGAGGGCCGCATCAAGAACTTCGATCGGTTCGCCATCATTGTCGAGTTGGAGGGTGCTGACCACATGATCTTCAAGCACGCCATCTCGACCATCAGGTCGGGCCGCACGCTCACCAACTATTTTGGCTCGCACGACTCCTAGTGTCCTGTCCGCGTGCGCCGAGCGCGCCCGACCATCGTGACGGGAGAGACGCCTCACTGAGGCGTCCTGACCTGGCGTTCATGACTGCCCCGTGACAGGTGACCCCCACAACCGAACGCGTGGCTCCTGAGGCCGCCGCTCGCCGCTTGCCATGGCGGCGTGCGATTCTCATCGTGCTCGATTCGGTCGGCATCGGTGAGTTGCCGGACGCCAGCCGATACGGGGACGCTGGCAGTAACACGCTCGGTAACATCTCCGCATACGTCCAGCTCCAGATCCCAGTGCTCTGCAGTCTCGGACTTCGGCACCTGGTCGTCTTGCGCGGGATCGAGCCTCCACCGCAGCCGGCGGGAGCGTTCGGACGCCTGCGCGAGGCGTCGCCCGGCAAGGACTCGGTGACGGGCCATTGGGAGCTCGCTGGCGTCGTTTTGGACGAGCCGTTTCCGGTTTTTCCTCACGGCTTCCCGCGCGATGTCATCGAGATGTTCGAGCGACGAATCGGCCGCGCGACACTGGGCAATCATTCAGCCTCCGGTACGGAGGTCATCGAGCGCTATGGCGTGGAGCACCTCCGCAGCGGCCGACCCATTGTCTACACGTCGGCCGACAGCGTCTTCCAGATCGCCGCGCATGAGGAGGTGACGCCTGTCGACGAGCTCTATCGCTACTGCGAGATTGCATTCGACCTGGTGGCGAAAGGGCTCGGCGTCGGGCGAGTCATCGCGCGGCCGTTCTTGGGCAGCCCGGGTCAGTTCCAGCGCGATTCGGCTCGCCGGCATGACTTTGCCCGCACGCCGCCGAGCGAGACGCTCCTGGATCACCTGGCGCGGGCCGGCTGGCCCGTGGTGGCTATCGGTAAGATCAGCGATCTCTTCGGTGGCCGCGGCATCACGACCGACGTCCCGACGGGCAGCGATGACGAAGGCATGGATGCGATCGAGCATGCCTTCAGAACAGTGGACCGTGGCCTGGTCTTCGCGAATCTCGTGGACTTCGACACGCTTTACGGTCACCGCAATAATGTGGAAGGCTACGCTCGCAACCTGGAGCGGTTCGATGCGCGGTTGGCCGACCTCGTCTCGCGCTTGCGTCCCGACGATCTGCTCGTAATTACAGCCGATCACGGCAACGACCCGACGACGCCGTCAACCGATCACTCGCGCGAGCACGTCCCGGTCCTTCTCGTGGGTGCGGGTGTGCGGCCCGTCGACCTCGGGGAGCGCACGACCTTCGCAGACCTGGGGCAAACGCTGGCGGAGGGCTTCGGGGTAGCGCCGCTCGACCACGGGGTCAGCTTTCTCCGTCTTCTTTATGGGCCAGGCCCAGACGCCGTGGGTGAGGCGTCCACTGACCACTGAGCGGGAACGAACGATGACCGTGTATGTCCTCCATTCGCGAAGATCTCGAGCTGCGTGAACGCGAGTTCCTCGCGCCGACGGCTGCCAAGAGCGCCGAGACCAAAGGGCGCGCGCGGCCTGAACGGGAGGATCCCATCCGGCCCGCCTTCCAGCGCGACCGAGACCGCATCGTTCACTGCAAGGCGTTCCGACGCCTGAAGCACAAGACGCAAGTCTTCTTCTCGCCGACCGGCGATCACTATCGCACGCGCCTCACGCATACGCTGGAGGTCTCGCAGATCGCGCGCACCATTGCCAAGGTGCTGCGCCTGAACGAAGATCTGACCGAAGCCATCGCCCTCGGCCACGACCTCGGCCACACGCCCTTCGGCCACGCGGGCGAGCGTGTGCTCGACGAGCTCGTGCCTGGAGGCTTTCGCCACCACGAGCAGAGCCTGCGGATCGTTGACGTGCTGGAGCAGAATCGACAGGGCCTCAATCTCACGTGGGAGGTTCGTGACGGGATTGCCAAGCACTCGAAGGGCAAGGCGGGACTCCCGGTTGGGGCACCGGTCGAAGATCGCGCCGCGACGCTCGAGGGGCAGATCGCCCGCGTCGCGGACATCATTGCATACGTCAATCACGACATCGATGACGCCATGCGCGCAGGCCTCCTGAGGGAATCGGATCTCCCAGCGGGGCCCATTGCCGTATTGGGGCGGGGCTCGTCCGAGCGCATCGGTTCCATGGTCACCGACGTCGTGCTCGAGACGATGAAGGCAGGCTTGACGCAGGTGCAGATGAGCGACACCCTGTTCCAGGCGACGCTCGAGTTGAGGAGCTTTCTCTTCAGGACCGTCTACGAGAACGAGGCAGCCACGGCGGAAATCGCGAAGGCCTCCGGCATTCTGGGCGGCCTCTGGGAGCGGGTTCAGGAGCGGCCGTACCAATTCGTCGACCCGGGCACGCTGGGGGTCGAAGGGCTCGATGCTGCCACGCGTGACTTCATCGCTGGGATGACGGACCGGTTCGCGGTCCGGCTCTACGAAGAGCTCTTCATCCCTCGGCCGTGGGTCAAGCTGGAGGAGAGGGACGAAGGTTAATCAGGAATCAGCGCTGCGCCTTCGACCCGTCGGCGGGCTCAGGGTCGTCTCGAGCGAAGTCGAGAGACGACAGGCTCAGGGCTGCGCGGGGCGAGGGTAAACCCTTTATCTCGTGGTCCTTGGACCCAGATTTCCGACTCCTGATTCCTGAATCCTGGTTCCTGAGCCTGCTATACTTACAGGTTTGGGCGTCTGCGCGGAGCGACGCCGAGAGACGATGCCGCAGCTCGAGCTGAAGACGATTTCGGGGGACCAGGTTCATGAGGCGCGCACCTGGCGCGCGGAGGCCTTCGCCGGCATCGAGCAGGAGGAGTTCCATTTCGTCGATGAGGTGCAGCTCGACTTCGACGTGCACAAGGCGGCCGACGAGTATCGGTTGGTGGGGCGCCTGGTCACGAACCTGGACGTTCCATGTAGCCGCTGCCTGGAGCTGTTCCGCTTCCATGTGGAGATGCCGTTCGACGTGCTGTATCTCCCGCAGAACCGGAACCGCGGCGACGGCGAGCGAGAGATTGACGAGGAGGAGCTGGGCGTCGCCTTCCACCAAGGCGACGCGATTGATCTTGGTCAACTGGTACGCGAACAGAGCTACCTGGCGCTGCCGATGAAGCCACTCTGCGAGGAGGCTTGTCACGGCCTCTGTCCGCAGTGCGGGACAAACCTCAACGTCACGGTGTGCAGTTGCGAGCCCGTTTGGACCGATCCGCGGCTCGAGCCTCTCAAGCAATTACGAAGTGATCAGTGATTTATGCCAAATCCAAAACGTAGACATTCCAAGACGCGCACGGCCAAGCGACGCACGCACGATGCGTTGAAGCCGGTCGGTGTCGGCGTGTGCCCTCAGTGCCAGGAGCCAAAGCTGCCGCACGTGGTGTGCCCCACCTGCGGGTATTATCGCGATCGTCAGGTCCGTGAGGTGCCCGAGGATTAGCCGGGGTCGGGCCGCCTCGCCGAGGCGTCCGTGACGCTATGCGCATAGCCATCGACGCAATGGGGGGCGACTTCGCGCCCCGCAGCCCCGTTCAGGGCGCCGTAGCGGCGGCGCGAGAATCGGGAAGCCACCTGCTGCTCGTGGGTGCGCGTGCGGAGATCGCGCGCGAGCTGGCGTCGCTCGACGCCACGGGGCTGAACATCGACCTGCTGGACGCCCCTGATGCCGTGGCGATGCACGAGGAGGGCACGACCATTGCGCGCCGTCGGCGACCCACGTCGATTCGGCTGGCGGTCGAGGCGCTGGTGCGCGGTGAGGTGGCGGCCGTCTTGAGCGCCGGCCACACGGGTGCGGCGGTCATGACCGCCTGCTCCGGGCTCGGCATGTTGTCCGGCGTGGAGCGGCCAGCGCTTGCCGCGGCGTTACCCACGCTGACGGGGATGACGGTGCTCATCGATGCGGGTGCCAACGTCTCCTGCCGACCGACCCATCTCCTGCAGTTCGCCGTGATGGGAAGCGTCTATGCCAGCGTGGGACTCGACATCGAGCAGCCGCGCATCGGCCTTCTCTCGATTGGCGAGGAGGAGGGCAAGGGGAACGAGCTCACGCGCGAGACGCACCAGCGACTCAAGATGGGAACGCTACCGTTTGTCGGCAATGTCGACGCCGATGACATCTTCACCGGGCGGGCCGATGTCATCGTGTGCGAGGGCTTTACAGGCAATATTGCGCTGAAGGTCAGCGAAGGCTTGGCAGAAGCCGCGCGGACGCTCCTCGATCGCGAGCTCGCGCAATCCACGGCGGGTCGGGTCGGGGCCGCGCTGTCACGGCCGGCGTTCGAGCGGCTGTGGCGGCGCATGGACCCGTCGGCGTATGGCGCGGCGCCACTCGTGGGCGTTGCGGGTCTCCTGCTCGTTGGTCACGGCCGCTCGTCGCCCCGAGCTGTGCAGAACGCGATCCGCCTCGCCGAGCGGCTTCACGAGTCGGGCTTCGTGAGCCGGCTCGAACGCGAGATCGCGCTCGCGCCGGTCCCGCCGCTGACCATCTCATGATCGCCTTTCTGTTTCCCGGACAGGGCTCACAGGTTGTCGGCATGGGCAAAGCGCTCGCGGAGGCGTTTCCGGAATGTCGCGCGCCCTTCGACGAGGCAGATGCGGCGCTGGGCATGTCGCTCTCGCGGCTCTGCTTCGACGGCCCGGAAGAGGACCTGCGGCTCACCGAGCACACGCAGCCCGCCCTGCTCACCGTGAGCACGGCCGCGGACCGCTTGCTGGCATCGCGCGGCTTCAGGCCGGCCTTCGTCGCCGGCCACAGTCTGGGCGAGTACTCGGCGCACGTGGCGGCAGGTACGTTATCCTTCGCGGACGCTGTCCGCACGGTGCGGCTGCGCGGCCGCTTCATGCAAGAGGCGGTGCCCGTGGGCGTCGGCGCGATGGCAGCCATTCTCGGGCTTGATGCGGATCTGGTGGCACAGGCGTGCATCGAGGCTGCCACGGAAGGAGAGGTCGTGAGCCCCGCGAACGTGAACTCGGCCGCGCAGGTGGTGATTGCTGGCCACGCGTCCGCGGTGGCACGTGCGGGCGAGCGCGCCAGAGCGCTGGGTGCGAAGCGGGTCATGCCGCTCAACGTGAGCGCGCCGTTTCATTGTGCGCTGATGAAGCCGGCGGAAGAGCGGCTCACGCCGGTGTTGCGCGCGCTTGGGACGTCTGAGCCCGCGGTGCCCGTTGTGGCGAACGTCGACGCGGAGATCAAGCGTGACGCCAGCGCCGCGATTGAGGCGCTCGTACGGCAGGTCTCCTGCACCGTGCGTTGGGAGGCGGTCGTGCGGCGTCTTGCATCGGAAGGCGTCCGCACGTATGTTGAGATAGGTCCGGGCAGCGTTCTGTGCGGCCTCGTCAAGAAGATCGACCGCGACGCTCGCACGCTGAGCTTTGGCGACCCCAGCGGCTTGCCGGCTATCGAAGCACTGTTTGCAGGCCTGCACCACGAGTCTTAAACCACGACGACTGTGACGCTCGACTTCTCTGGAAAGGTGGCCTTGGTGACAGGTGCCTCGCGCGGGATTGGCCGCGCGACGGCGCTCGCGCTCGCGCGTGCGGGCGCCGCGGTCGTCGCGGCGGCACGGGCCGATCACGCGACCGCGGTGGCCGACGAAATCGCAGAGACGGGCGGCCGCGCGCTGGCCGTGACGGCAGAGGTGACCGACGAGGCGGCGGTGCGGGCGATGATGGATCAGACCGTGGACGCCTTCGGCCGCCTCGACGTGCTCGTCAACAACGCCGGGATCGCGCGCGATCAGCTGCTGCTCCGCATGAAGCGCGAGGACTGGGATGCGGTTCTGGCCACGAACCTCACTGCGGCGTATATGTGCAGCCAAGCGGCGCTCAAGCCCATGATCAAACAGCGCGGGGGACGGATCGTCTCCATCGGCTCGGTGGTCGGCCAGAGTGGCAACGCGGGACAAGCGAATTACGCGGCAACGAAGGCAGGCCTGATGGGCTTCTCGAAAGCGTTGGCGCGCGAGGTGGCGTCACGCAACATCACGGTGAACGTTGTCGCGCCCGGTCTGATCGACACGGATATGACCCGGTCGATCAGGATGGACGCACAGACCGACTGGGCGGCCCAAATCCCGCTCGGCCGGCTCGGCACGCCGGAAGACGTGGCGGCGGCGGTGTGTTTTCTCGCGTCAGATGCCGCCGCCTACATCACGGGACAGGTGCTGGCCGTCAACGGTGGCATGTACATGTAGGAGGAAGCGGATGTCTTCTGTCTCAGAACGTGTAAAGGCGATCATCGTCGAGCAGCTCGGCGCCGACGAGGAAGAAGTAACCCCAGATGCCTCGTTCGTCGATGACCTCGGCGCCGACTCGCTTGACACGGTGGAGCTCGTCATGGCGTTCGAAGAGGAGTTTGGGATCGAGATCCCCGACGATGACGCCGAGAAGATCACCCGCGTCAAGGAGGCGACCGAGTACATCGAGAACCACGTCAAGGAGAAGGGCAAGTAGCGCAGGCCTTGAGGTCTGCCCGTCGCGCGCGGCCTTCGAGCCGCGCGGTCAAGGGGCATAGCGGCGTCGACGGTCGTCGTGCTAGCGAGGGGTCCAAAGACCCCTCGCGACGTGACCGTGACCGAACCAATCGTGCTGCCCTCTGTCGCGAGCACGTGGAGGAGCTTGTTGAGTAGGCGGGTCGTCATCACGGGCGTGGGGCTCGTATCATCCCTCGGCATCGGCACCGAGGCCAACTGGGATGCCCTCTGTGCCGGTCGAAGCGGGATCGGCTGCATCACGCGCTTCGACGCGTCACAGTTCGCCACGCGGATTGCCGGTGAGGTCCAGGGATTCGACCCACTCCAGTTCGTGGAGAAGAAGGACGTCAAGAAGATGGACGTCTTCATCCAATACGCGATTGCGGCAACACAGTTCGCGATGGATGACGCGCAGCTGGTCGTCTCGCCCGCCTTCGCACCTCGCCTTGGTGTATTCATCGCCTCTGGTATTGGTGGATTCGGCACGATCGAGCGTGAGCACCGCGCATACTTGGAGTCGGGTCCGCGCAAGATCTCACCCTTCTTCATTCCCTCGGCGATTATCAATCTCGCGGCTGGACAGGTGTCCATTCGCTTCGGCGCGAAGGGACCGAACTCGGCCACCTGCACGGCATGCTCGGCGTCGGCGCACGCCATTGGCGATGCCTTCGAAGTCATCAAGCGTGGCACGGCCGACGCGATGATTGCCGGCGGCTCGGAGGCCGCCATTACGCCCATGGGGATCGGCGGATTTGGTGCCATGCGGGCGTTGTCGACGCGCAATGACGAGCCCGCCCGCGCCAGCCGGCCATTCGACCGCGACCGCGACGGCTTCATCATCGGTGAGGGCGCCGGGGTCGTGATCCTGGAGGCGCTCGACGTGGCCGAGCGACGGGGCGCGCCCATCTATTGCGAGCTGGTCGGCTACGGCATGTCCGCCGACGCCTATCACATCACATCACCCTCGCAAGACGGCGAGGGGGCGGTGCGCGTGATGCAGCAAGCGCTCGAGGCAGGCGGGCTCCGTCCGGACGCCGTCGACTACATCAATGCGCATGGCACGTCGACGCCGCACAACGACCGGTTGGAGACGCTTGCCATCAAGCGCTGCTTCGGGGATCACGCCCACCGTGTGATCATTTCATCTACCAAGTCGATGCATGGCCACCTGTTGGGCGCGGCCGGTGGTCTCGAGGCGGGTATCGCCGCCCTCGCCCTCAAGCACCAACACGTACCGCCGACGATCAATCTCGATCACCCGGACGACGACTGTGACTTGGACTACGTGCCCTGGAAGGCGCGCTCCGCGAGCCTGACCTACGCCCTGTCGAACTCGTTCGGCTTCGGTGGCACGAACGCCGCGTTGCTCTTCCGGAGGTTCGAGCAGTAACCAGCCAAGGCGCTCTGCCCCTTGGCATCGGCCGCCACTTACGTGGATGCACTCGGGGGCAGAGCGCTGTGAAGGGACGATGAAGATCGCCGTTTGTGTCAAGCAGGTCCTGTCGCGCGAAGCCGCTGTCCGGGTGAACGACCAGGGCACTTGGATACGCGATACGGATGCGCAGTTCGAGATGAACGAGCCGGACCAATACGCCCTCGAGGAAGCGCTCCGGCTCAAAGAACAGCAGGGTGGTGAGGTCATTGCCGTGTCCGCGGGGCCCGCGCGCGTGACACAGGTGTTGCGCGAAGCGCTCGCCCGAGGTGCTGATCGCGCGATCCACGTGAGCGGCGATGCGCTCGTCCAGGCGGACCCGTTGGTCGTGGCCGGTGCGCTGGCCGAGGCGGTTCGCCCAGAACAGGTCGACCTCGTGCTGGCCGGTCTCCAGTCAGATGATCACGGCTTCGGTCAGGTGGGCGTCGTCATGGCGGAGCGGCTCGGCATGCCCCATGCCACCATCATCATGGACGTGTCGGTCGTGGATGGTGCGCTGCGGGTCAAACGGGAGCTCGAAGGCGGTTGGTTCCAGTGGGCGACGTTGCCGCTCCCGACGTTGCTGACGATTCAGAGCGGTATCAACCAGCTTCGCTACGCGACGCTCAAGGGCATCATGGCGGCGAAGAAGAAGGAGATTCGCACCGTGGACGCGAACTCGGGCGTATCGCGGCAGCGCATTACCCGCCTGTACGTGCCTGAGAAGAGCAAGCAGACGCGGCAGCTCGAGGGCTCGCCGGCAGAGATTGCCAAGGAGCTCGTTCGTGCACTGCGCGACGCGCGGGTGATTTAGGCGCAGCGCTGTTCGCTTCGCGCCAGTATGTACGTACGGCGTACGAAAGGCCTAAGCCCAGCTCATTCTCATGATCCTAGTCATTGCCGAGCAACGAAGCGGCCAGCTGAATCGGGCGACGTGGGAAGTCGTGGCGGCGGCCCAACAGACTGGCCAGCCCGTCAAGGTGGTCGTCGCTGGTCACGACTGCGACGGTGTCGCGGGCGAGCTCGCGACCGCCGCCGTCGACGAGGTGATCGTCGTTGACCACGCGGCGCTCTCCACGTACACGGCAGATGGATACACGGCGGCGCTCGTGCCGATTGTGGAAGCGGCGGCGCCGGCGTTGGTGGCCGTGGCACACACGTACCAGGCTCGAGACTTCGTGCCAAAGCTCGCGGCTCGCATGGAGCGCTCGCTCGTTGCAGACTGCGTCGGCTTCAAGCCACACGGTGACGACTGGCTGTTCGTTCGACCCATGTTTCAAGCCAAGCTCGCGGCAGACGTCGTCGTGGACGGGCCGGCGCCACACTTCGTCAGCGTGCAACTCGGGTCGTTTCGGATCGATCAGGTGCAGCGCGGCAGCTCGCCTGGGCCGGTCCGGCGCCCGGCAGTGACGATCGACGAGTCTCAAATCCGGCAACGGTCGGAGGAGCCGTTCAAGGAAGCGAAGCAGGCGGTCGATCTCACCCAGGCGGACCGGATCGTGTCGGTGGGCCGAGGCATCAAGGGACCGGAGCACCTCGCGCTGGCACAGCAGCTCGCCGAGGCGCTTTCCGCGGAGCTCGCGGCGTCTCGCCCCATCTGCGACGCGGGATGGTTGCCGATGGACCGGCAGATAGGCAGCTCGGGACAAACCGTCGCGCCAAAGCTGTACCTCGCGCTCGGCATCTCCGGCGCCATTCAACACGTCGTCGGCATGAAGGGCGCCCGGACGATTGTGGCGATCAACAAGGATCCGGAGGCGCCTATCTTCGAGCTGGCCGACTACGCCATCACTGCCGATCTCTTCGACGTCGTTCCGGCCATCATCGAGGCGCTGAAAGCCTGAAACTGAATGTCCCTGCTCGAAGTCTGGACGTTTCGCGTCCTCGTCATTGCAGCCGTCGCGCTCTTCGGTGTGCAGATGGCCACGCGGATTCGGCTGGTGGCCGATGGGCCGCGAAACCTGAGCGCAGATCGGCTCCCAGAGCGTGTCCGTCGGTTCGTCGTCGACGTTCTCCTTCAAGCACGTGTGATTCGATCGAAGCCGTGGGTGGGCTTTGCTCATCTGTTCGTGTTCTGGGGCTTTGTCGCGTTTGCCGGCTTCACGCTCGTCGAGTCGTTGCGCGGTCTCGGCATCATCGACCTGAGCGAGACCGGCTGGTTCCACGCGTACCGCATCGTGCTCACGCCGTTTGCCGTGGCGGTGCTCATCGGCATCCTGTTCTTGCTGGGCCGCAGGGTCATCGTTCGTCCGCCTGCGCTGGGACGGACCGTCTCGAAAGAGTCGGTTCTGATCGGCCTCTTCATTGCCGCGTTGATGGCGACCTTCTTGCTCGATCTCCGGCTGGAGGGCGTCGAGGCGCGCGTGAACTGGTGGGCGCACATGGTGGTCATTCTCGCGTTCCTCGTCTTGATTCCAGACTCGAAGCACCTGCATCTGATCCTGTCGCCGATCACGGTGTTCCTGAAGTCGCCCGTACTTGGGGACGTGCCGAACCTGGATTTCGAACGTGAGGAAGTCGGGTTCGAGGCGGTGAAGGATCTCCCGGCCAAGCAGCGGCTCGACGCGTTCACCTGCGTCGAGTGCGGCCGCTGCCAGGAGGCCTGCCCCGCGTTCGCGACCGGGAAGCTACTGAATCCCAAGAAGCTGATCCTCGATGCCGAGCGTGCAATGCTCGCGGGTCGCCTCGACGCGAAGCTCGTCGACCTGTTCGACGAGAACGTGCTGTGGCAGTGTACGACGTGCGGTGCGTGCGAGAGCCAGTGCCCGGTGGGCATCGAGCACCTGCCGCTGATTATCGGCGCGCGACGCGGGCTGGTCTCCAATGGTGAGGCGCCAGGCTACCTGGGGCCGGTCTTCAACGGCCTCGAACGGCGCGGGAACATCTGGGGCCTGACCTATGATCAGCGCGACAAGTTCCTCGCATCGACGGGCGTCGAGACGTTCGACCCCGCCCGTCACACGTATCTGGTGTGGCTTGGGTGCGCCGGCGCATTCGAAGCGGACTATCAAAAGGCGCTGCGCGCGCTGTTCGAGCTGTTGCGCGCACACGGCGCCACGTTTGGTGTCCTGGCCAAGGAGCGCTGCAACGGCGACCCGGCAAAGCGTACCGGCAACGAGTACATGTTCCAGGAGCTCGCGACCCAGAACGTCGAGGAGCTGCAACGCGCCGGCGCCACGAAGATCGTCACATCCTGTCCCCATTGCCTCAAGACGCTGGGCGAGGACTACCGTGCGTTTGGCTTCAACGCGGAGGTGGTGCACTCGGCCGTGCTCATGGCGGAGCTGACGCGGGGCGTGCAGCTGGCGACCGACGATGAGGTCACGTTCCACGATCCGTGCTACTTGGGACGTTACGGCGGACACACCGAGGAGCCGCGTGCCCTACTGCAGCGTGTGGGAGCCAAGGTCAGAGAGCCTGTCCGCAGCCGCGACAACCCGTTCTGCTGTGGCGCTGGAGGCGGTCTGCTGTTCGAGGAGCAGGAGCCAGGCAAGCGCATCAGCCAGGAGCGGCTCGAGCAGCTGCAGGCGACAGGGGCGGGAACCGTGGTGATGGCCTGCCCGTTCTGCTCGATCATGTTGAAGGGAGCACGAGCCAGCGCGCAAGCGTCGACCGAGATGGTCGATCTCATGAGCTATGTGAATGGCAAACTCAGGGATCAAGGGGTCAAGGGACCCAGGGATCGAGGGTAAGCGCCGTGGCGAGGCGATAAGGCGTAGCCTTGTTCGTCCCCGCTGAGCCAGAGTCACCCGCCCTTGATCCCTCGACCCCTTGACCCCTTTGTCCCTGTTTATGTGGCAAGTCTCCCCCTGGAAGCGTCTACAGATTGCGGCCATCGCCGGTGTTGGCGCGCCGCTGGCGGGCCTGCTGGGACGGACACTCCGGTGGCGCGCCGATGGGGCGGAGGCGTACGGCGAGGTGCTCGCCGGCGGGCGCCGGCCGATCATGGCGTTTTGGCATGGCCGCATCCTGCCCGCGACGCTCTTCTTTCGTGATCGGGGCATTGTCGTCATCACGAGTGAGAATTTCGATGGTGAATGGATTGCCCGGATCATTCGGCGTTTCGGTTACGGAGCGGCGCGTGGCTCCAGCTCGCGTGGCGCAGTGCGTGCGCTGGTGCAGCTCAAGCGCTTGATGGCGGCCGGCAAGCCAACGGCGTTCACGGTGGACGGTCCGCGGGGGCCAGCCCGCGTCGCGCAGCCTGGCGCGCTTTGGCTGGCGAAGGCCACGGGCAATCCCATCCTTCCGTTCCATATCGAAGCCGCGCAATATTGGACCGTGCGCAGTTGGGATCGCACACAAGTGCCGCGGCCATTCAGCGATGTGGCGGTCGCCATCGGCTCACCCTTTTACGTCGCCGCCGACACCGACAACGACGCCCTCGAGGTGAGGCGGCGGGAGCTCGAGAAGGAGCTCCGCCGTCTAGAGGAGCGGGCGCTCGAGATGATCCGCGGATAGGCAGGCAGGAAGTTAGGATTCGTCTAGTTATTTCCAGACGAGCCTTAGGCCCCACGGAAGGGCTGAGGAGATTACACAGTCGTGGGATGTCTGCTGGTTAGTAGCGAACGATTCCAGGATCACGTCACGCCGCCGGGGCACCCCGAGTGTGTGGAGCGTGGCGAAGTCATGTCGCGCGTTGCGGCGCGATGGCGCGAAGAGGGACACAGTGTGGTCGCGCCGCGGCCGGCGACCGACACGGAGCTGGAGCGGGTCCATGACGCCGGCTACATCGCAGCGCTTGCGGAGACGGGCGGGCAAGCGGTGAAGCTCGACGCCGATACGTACACGTCGCCGCAGTCGTACGAGATCGCGCGTCTTGCGGCGGGCGCGGCCTGCCAAGCCGTGGAGCATGCGCTCGGACAGGACTCGGTCGCCTGCGCGTTCGTGCGCCCGCCGGGCCACCACGCCGAGCGTACGCGTGCCATGGGTTTCTGCCTGTTCAACAACGTGGCCGTCGCAGCGGCCCATGCGATGGCGCGCGGCGTCTCGCGCGTGGCGATTGTCGACATCGACGTCCACCACGGCAATGGCACGCAGTGGATGTTCTATGACGAGGCGCGGGTGCTGTATCTCTCCATGCACCAGTCATCCTTTTATCCCGGGACGGGTGCGGCCGATGAGATCGGCCGTGGTGCCGGCGCAGGAACAACGGTGAACCTGCCCCTCGAAGCAGGGGCGACGGACGCCGATTACGGACGCGTGTGGGCGGATGTGGCCGATCCCGTGCTGGAGGCGTTCCGACCGGAGCTCCTCCTCGTATCGGCAGGCTTCGATGCCCACGTCCGCGATCCGCTGGCGTACATGCGCCTATCGACGGCCGGATTCGAGGCCATCGCTCGGGCCCTGTGGTACCGTGCGCAGGCAGCGTGCCATGGGCGCATGGCCATCATCACCGAAGGTGGCTACGACCTGGAAGCGCTCGAGGAGTCGCTCTCGATGGTGCTGCGAATCGTCGGCAACCCGGCAGAAGCGGCACCGTGGGCGCACGATGGAGCGCCCTCGCCGCGCGGCGATGCGGCAGTAACTGCTGTTCGCGCGGCCCTTCGGGCCTATTGGCCTACGTTATAATTTCTCTAAAATCGTGGCTGACTACATACCGCACGAGCTCGATCGAAAATGGCAACAGCGCTGGCAAGAGACTGGCGTGTTCGAGGTGACCGAGGATCCCTCGAAGCCGAAGTTCTATTGCCTCGAGATGTTCGCATACCCGTCTGGGGCTGCGCACGTCGGGCACGTGCGCAACTACATGATTGGCGACGCGGTGGCCCGCCTGAAGCGGATGCAGGGGGCGAACGTCTTGCATCCGTTCGGCTGGGATGCGTTCGGTATGCCTGCGGAAAATGCCGCCATTCAACGCGGCGTGCACCCGGAGAGCTGGACACGCGAGAACATCGCGCACATGAAGGGACAGCTCCAGCGCCTCGGCATCAGCTACGCGTGGGGGCGAGAGATCGCGACCTGCGATCCGGAGTATTACCGCTGGAACCAGTGGCTGTTCACCCGAATGTTCGAGCGCGGTTTGGCCTATCGCCGGCGCGCGACCGTCAACTGGTGTCCGAACGATGCCACGGTGTTGGCCAACGAGCAGGTCATTGACGGCACCTGTTGGCGTTGTGGGGCCACCGTCACGACGCGCGAGTTGGACCAGTGGTTCCTTCGAACTACGGCGTACGCGCAGGAGCTGCTCGATGGTCTCGAGCGTCTCACCGATTGGCCCGAGCGGGTCGCCACGATGCAGCGGAACTGGATCGGCCGATCGGAAGGCGTTCAGGCGAGGTTCCCGCTGTGCGACACACAGGGGCGTCCGGTCGAGCGCTCAATCGAGGTGTTCACGACGCGCATCGACACGATTTGTGGCGCAACCTTCGTCGTGCTCGCGCCGGAGCACGAGCTGGTGGAGCAGTTCGCCAGCGAGTCACCGCAGCCGGCGGCGTTCAGGGCCGAGGCGGGGCGCTTTCGCACGCAGGATCGCATCGCGCGGCTCTCGGGCGAGATCGAGAAGGAAGGCTTCGACACGGGCCGCACGGCAACGAACCCGTTCACGGGACAGCCGGTGCCGATCTGGGTGGCCAACTTCGTGATCGGCGGCTATGGCACGGGAGCCATCATGGCCGTGCCCGCGCACGATCAGCGCGATCTCGAGTTTGCACGGAAATACAGCCTGCCGGTCAAGGTCGTTGTACAGCCACGGGGCGACGACCCGCTCGTCGCCGAGACCATGCCCGAGGCCTACACGGCGCCGGGCGTGATGGTGGACTCGGGCGAGTTCACAGGGCTCGACTCGGACGAGGCGTGGACGCGGATGGCCGACCATGCCGAGGCGCGTGGCATTGGGCAGCGGGCCGTCCAATTCCGGCTCAAGGACTGGGGCGTCTCACGCCAGCGGTACTGGGGGACCCCCATCCCAATCGTGCACTGTTCTCGGTGCGGGCTCGTCCCGGTGCCGGACGACCAGCTGCCGGTCGTATTGCCTCGGCTGGTCGAGTTCACCGGCCGGGGCCAGTCGCCGCTCGCGCAGATGCCGGAGTTCCTCAACGTGAAGTGTCCGGCATGTGGAGGCGACGCGACACGCGAGACGGACACGATGGACACGTTCGTGGACTCATCGTGGTACTTCTACCGGTTCTGCGACCCGCGCAACGACAATGTACCCTTCGACCCCGCAAAGGCCCGCTATTGGACACCAGTCGATTTCTACAGCGGTGGCGTCGAGCATGCGATCCTCCATCTGATCTACTCTCGGTTCTTCTGCCGGGTATTTCGTGACCTCGGCATGCTGGAGCACGACGAGCCGTTTTCACGCCTGCTGACACAGGGCATGGTGCTCAAAGATGGCCTCGTCATGTCCAAGTCGAAGGGCAACGTCGTCGATCCGGACGAGATGGTCGGCCGATATGGTGCGGATGCCTTGCGCCTCTACGTGATGTTTGTCGCGCCGCCGGAGAAGGAGGTGGAGTGGACCGACGCCGGGCTCGAAGGGAGCTTTCGCTTTCTGGCGCGCGTCTGGCGCCTGGTCGATCCGCTCAGTCGCGTGCTTCTCGACCTACCCACCCGTGAGCTCGAGCCTGCAGCGCTCGAGCCTGCCGAGCGCCAGCTTTGGCGCAAGACACACCACACCATCCAGCGGGTTACCGAAGATCTGTATCCGCGTGTTCATCTCAATACCGCAATCTCGGCACTGAGGGAGCTGGTGAACGGGATCTACACTTTCTCTGATCAGGCAGCGGTGTGGTCGCCAGTCCGGCGCGGTGACGAGGCGGTGGCCACGCTGCCCGCGCGGCCCGAGACGCTCATCGTGCTCAGAGAGGCGGTTGACGCGCTCGTGCGCATGCTCTCCATCTTTGCCCCACACACGGCAGAGGAGCTGTGGGAGCGGCTCGGCCACGAAGGCGGCTTGGCGGCCGCCGCTTGGCCGGTCCTGAACGCTGATGCCGCCAGGGCCGAGGAGATTGTCGTGCCGGTGCAGGTGAACGGCAAGGTCCGCAGTCGCATTACCGTGCCGGCGGATAGCTCCGAGAAGCATCTCGAGGAGGCCGCACTGGCGGATCCTGCTGTGCAAGCCAGGGTCGCCGGCAAGAGCCTCCAAAAAGTCATCGTCGCCAAAGGCAAGCTGGTGAGCCTCGTCGTCAAATAGAGGAAGGGTGAATGGTGTAGTGTGCAAGGTGTGGGTGTAACGTGGGAGTGTTTGACGTGGCGTGTTGGGGCGAGGAATATGCGTATCCGCCGCCTGAAATCGATCGTGATAGTGCTACTGACGGTCATCTGGGTGCCCGGGTGCGGCTACTCGTTGGCTGGCCGCGGCAGCTATTTGCCGGCGCACATCCGCACCATTGGGATCCCGGCGTTCGTCAATCGTACGTCGGTGTTCAATGTCGACCAGGTGCTCACCGAGCGCGTGCGCCAGGAATTCAACAGCCGCGGCAAATACAAGGTGGTTCCGAGCGCCGCCAACGTTGACGCGGTGCTGACCGGTGAGATTTTGCGCATCGAGACGGTCGCCACGGCCTTCACGCAGGAGCAGCAGGTCTCGCGCTATGCCTTCCGCTTGATCACCAAGCTCGAGCTGCGAGATGTCCAGTCGAACACGGTCGTCTGGCAAGATCCTGCCCGGACGTTCAGTGAGGAGTACGACCTGACGTCCAGCCGTGGCACGGTAGATCCTGACGCACTGCTGGGCTCCGATGCCACGGCGCTGGACCGCATCGCCAACGACTTTGCTCGCAGCACTGTCAGCGCAATTCTGGAAGCTTTCTAGGGACGAGGGGCGAGGGGCGAGGGGCCTGATCCTCGAACCCCGAGCCTTGAACCTGAACCTGAACCTGAACCTGAACCTTGAACCCCGTGCCCTGTCTCTCATGCCAACGCTGACCTTGCCTCAGCTCGACAACGCGATAAGCCTCGCGTCCGTGCCGCCAATTGTCGTTGTGATTGGGGACGACGAGGTTGGCAAGGATGAGGTCGTCAGGCGCTTCGACACGTTGGTCGAAGAGGGGCTCCGCCCGTTCAACGCTCAACGTTTCTATGCCACCGACGTTCGGCCCGATGCGGTGGTGAATACCGCGCGGACCTTTCCTTTCATGGGCGACCGGCGCCTGGTCGTTTATCTACGCATCGACGAGCTGTTCAAGACTCGTGGCCGTGCGTCGAGCCCCGCAGGGGACGCTGACGCCGAGGAAGCGGAGGCCTCGAGTCGCCACCTCCAAGGACTGGAGGAATACGTCGCCGCGCCCGAGGCGCGCACCTGCTTGGTGCTGGTCGGTGCCGACGTGAACCGGGCGACGCGACTGGGTAAGCTGCTCGTCACGCATGCCGCTTTCGTGGAGTGTTGGGGCCTCAAGGGCCAGAAGGATGCACGGGGCGCAGGGACTGACCGCGCGCTTCAGAATGCGGCCCGCTTCGTTCTGGACCGGTTCAAAGCGGCGGGGAAGCGCATCGAGCGCGACGCGGTCGCCGCGCTCGTCCAGCACGCGGGCACAGAGATGGGACGCCTGCGAGGTGACGTCGAGCGCCTGTTGTTGTACGTTGCCAACCGCCCGACGGCGACGCTCGAGGATGCGCGGGCTGTCGTGGGCCGTGAGACCTCGATTGATGATTGGGGAGTGACCAACGCCATTCAGGCGAATGACGCTGCGCAGGCGCTCCGGCAGCTACGCCTAGCGCTCGACGGCGGTGCCGTTCCCTACATGGTGTTGGGGCAGCTCGCGTGGTTCGTACGGGCGCGTCTCGTCGAGTCTGGCCCGGGTCGAGTCCCCGCCGCCGTGGACGCGGTCTTTCGCGCTGACGGCGCACTCAAGGGCTCAGCCGCGAGCCCGGACGCGATCCTCGAGCGCCTGGTGGTGGAGCTTTGCTCAGGCCGTAGAGCGGAACGCGCGAGATGAACGGACGCCTCGGCGAGGCGTTCCTACCTACGCCTGGAGCGCGCTGAGCCGCTTCACGAGCCGCGACTTGTAGCGAGCGGCGGCGTTGGCGTGAATGATGCCCTTGCTGGCCATCTTGTCGACGATTGAGGTGGTCGGGCCCAAGCTCTGTTTGACCTCCTCGGCGTTGCCCGCGGCAAGCGCCTTGTGAATGGCTTTGAGCGATGTGCGCAGCCGCGAGCGGTGGACGCGGTTTCGCTGTCGTCGCTTCAGATTCTGGCGGTGGGCCTTGAGGGCCGATGAGTGATTTGCCACAGATCCTGGTCCTTCTCCGTTCGGGTGGTGTCGCGACGTGCCTTGACTAGCTCAGCCTGCGACCCGCAAACGAGAAATTTTACCACAACGGGCAGTGGCAGTCTTCTTCGGCCAGTCTTGTCTGGCAGGGTTATCCGGAAGCGTTGTCCGGTAGGGGGCTGGAGCGACGTCATCCCCGCTCCTTGGCCCTCCGCAGCCGGCGCCGCTCGCGCCGGTCCGGCGCCACAGCCGGAGTCTGCGAGCGTGCCGCGCGCAGAAGGTCCCGAACGACGGTCTCCTCGGGTGTTGGCGGTGGGGTGACGTCCTCGTACAGCTCGCGTGCCTCCGCCTTCGGCAGATGGACGTCCGAGGTTGCGCGGACCACGACCTGCTGCCGACGACCGTCGCCTCGCGTGATGGCAATTCGCTCGCCGGCGCGGATCTCCCGGTGTGGCTTCGCGCGCACGCCGTTCACGTGCACCTTGCCGCCTTTGCAAGCACGCTGGGCCTCCGACCGGGTCTTGCACAGACAGGTGACATCCAGCCAGACATCGAGGCGAACGGATGCGGACCGGGCGTCCATCGATTTGCTGTCGGTCATCGATGGTCGGACTCTCGTTGATGTGCCAGAGTGTATGGATGAGGACCAGTGATGATTAACACGCTACTCCGCCGGTTCCTCGGTGAAGAGGAGGAGAGCGCTCCCTCCGCGGGAGTGCTCGATACCATTTCCGCGGCACTCGACCGCCTCGAGCCGCGACACGCGCGCATCGTGGCGGCGTTCGCCTACCTCCTGAGCCGCGTTGCTCACGCGGATCATGAGGTCACACCGGAGGAGACAACCGCGATGGAGGCCGTCGTGCGCGAGGTCGGCGGGCTCCCCGACGAGGAAGCGGCACTCGTCGTGCAACTTGCAACGCTACAGCACGTGCAGCATCGAGGGACAGAGGACTATCTCGTCGCGCGCGAGTTCAACGAAGTCGCGACACCGGAGGAGAAGCGACGGTTGGTGAGCTGTCTATACGCGGTCTCCGCGTCCGACCAGCAAATCGTGACCGCCGAGGACAACGAGATTCGCCAGATTGCGCGCGTCCTGCGAATCGAGCACACCGAGCTCATTCGCCTCCGCACGGCGCACCGGCGCCATCTCGCCGTTCTGCGGCGCAAGGGGTGAGGTCAGCTGAGCGCTGCCATCCGTTCCACCACGTGCCGACTTTCTTCGAGTAAGGCGTCGATCTTGCCGGGATCCCTGCCACCTGCCTCCGCAAAGTCAGGGCGCCCGCCCCCGCCGCCGCCGACAATCGGCGCCAGCTCCTTGACGATCGCACCCGCACGAAGACGGCTGGCCAGATCCCGTGTCACCGACACGACGAAGGCGACCTTGCCTTCATGCGCCGTTGCCAGGATGACGACGCCGCTGCCGAGACCTCCTTTGAGCTGGTCAGCCAGGTGACGGAGCGCGCTGCGGTCGAGCTCGTCCACGCGTCGCACGATCAGCCTCACACCCGCGACATCCTCCGCGGTGCCCGCGTGCGCGTCACGCTGGCCGCCATCGGCTCCAGGCGTGGCGGCTTGGCCAAGTGCCGCTTTGAGGCGTGCCTGCTGCAGCTCGCGCGACAACCGCTTCACGTCGGTTTGGAGGCGGGCGACCGCCTCGGCGGCCTGGTCCGGCGCCACCTTCAGCTCGTCGAGCACGCGCGTGAAGCGATCGCGACTTGCCTGGACGTGAGCGAGTGCTCCTTCGCCGGTCAGTGCTTCGATACGGCGCACACCCGCGGCGATGGCACCCTCCGATACGAGCGTAAAGTAGCCAATGTCGCCGGTGGCGGCGCAGTGCGTCCCCCCACAAAGCTCGAGGCTGAAGTCCGGGATGCCGACCACGCGCACGCGATCGCCGTACTTCTCACCGAACAGTGCCGTCGCACCGGCCGCCATCGCCTCCGCCGTCGATTGAACCGTCGTCTGGACGGTGACGTTACGCATGATCTGCTCGTTGACGAGCCGCTCGATGGCGTCCAGGTCGGCCCGCGAGATCGCCGCCGGGTGGACGAAGTCAAAGCGCAGGCGATCCGGCGCGACGAGCGACCCGGCCTGCTTCACGTGCGAGCCGAGCACGCGCCGTAGTGCGGCGTGCAGCAGGTGCGTCGCCGTGTGATTGCGGCGGATGGCGTCGCGACGCGCTCGGTCGACCACGAGCGCCACGCGATCGCCCTCCGCCAGGCTGCCGGTGAGGACCCGCACGCGGTGTGCGCGTGGCGCGCCGGGACCGATCCGCACGAGGCCGATGACGTCGGCTGCGGCCGGGCCCGGCGCGTCGCCCGATGCTGTGATGGTGCCCGTGTCCGAGACTTGTCCGCCGGCCTCGTGGTAGAACGGCGTGCGCTCGGTGACGACGAAGCCCAACGCACCCTCGTCGAGCTGCTCGACCTGTCCACGCTGTTCGTCGAACACGGCGAGGATCGGGACGTCCTCGAGCGCAGTCGCGGCGTAGCCCTCGAAGCGATCGCCGGCGTGCTCGATCGCCTGCTGCCGGTCGTCTGACTCGAAGGTGAACGTGGTGCCCTTCTTGTGCTCGAACGCGCTGCTCGCGCGGGCGCGCTCGCGCTGAGCCTCCATAGCACGATCGAAGCCGGTGCGATCGAACGTGAGCTGCCGTTCGCTGGCGAGATCTTCGATGAAGTCCACCGGCATGCCGAGCGAATCGTACAGCCGGAACGCCTCGTCTCCGGGCACGGTGCGCGACGCGGAGGCGCCGACGCGCTCCAGTAGCTGCTCGAGTCGAGGCAGTCCGCCGGTAAGGACGGAATCGAAACGATCTTCTTCGCCGCGCACGATCTGCACGACGGTGTCGCGATTGGCGGGCAGCTCTGGGTAGGCAGTTCCCATCAGAGCCACGACGACGTCGACGAGCCGGTGCAGGAACGGCTCCTCGATCCCGAGGCGCTTGCCGTGCCGCATCGCGCGCCGCATGATCTTCCGCAGCACGTAGCCGCGCCATTCGTTCGATGGCACCACGCCGTCCGCGATCAGGAACGTCGTCGCGCGGACATGATCCGCGATGACGTGCATCGAGATGTCCGTGGCCTGAGCCTCCCCGTGGCGCACGCGCGCGAGCTCCTCAATCGCCGCGAGGATGGGCGTGAAGAGATCGGTGTCGTAATTCGAGAACGTCCCCTGGATGACACCGGTGATCCGCTCCAGGCTCATGCCGGTGTCGATCGACGGCGCTGGCAGCGGCACGAGCGTCCCGTCAGGCTGCCGATCGAACTCCATGAACACGTTGTTCCAGACCTCGAGGAGGCGGTCGCTCTCCGGGCAGCGTGGATCGTCGCTCCGGTCGACGTAAATCTCGGAACAGCGCCCGCACGGGCCAGTGTTGGCCATCTGCCAGAAGTTGTCGTCCCCGCCAAGCTCCTGAATGCGCTCAGCCGGCAGGTACTGCCGCCAGACGCGATACGCCTCCTCGTCGCGCGGCACGTTGGCGTCACCGGCGAAGATCGTCGCGCTGAGCTTGTCGGGTGGCAGGTTCCAGACCTCCGTCAGCATCGTCCAGGAGAACTGGATCGCCTCCTCCTTGAAGTAGTCGCCAAAGGAGAAGTTGCCCAGCATTTCGAAGAACGTGTGGTGTCGCAGCGACGGTCCCACGTTGTCGAGGTCGTTGTGCTTGCCGCTCACGCGCATGCACTTTTGCGAGCTCGTCGCCCGTCTGTAGTCGCGACGCTCCCGTCCGAGGAACACATCCTTGAACTGGTTCATCCCGGCGTTGGTGAAGAGCAACGTCGGGTCATCCGCTGGCACGAGCGACGAGCTGGGCACGATGCGGTGGCCGTGCTTTTCGAAGTAGGCGAGGAAACTGCGCCGAATCTCCCGAGACGTCATAACCTTTCATTGTACCCTGCCGAGACCGCGGCACCTCGGACAGGACACTAGTCGTCGATGAGGTCGCCCCCGCGCCGGCGGAGGGCGAGAAGTGCCTGATCGGAGGCAAATCCTCGTCGAATCAGATATCGATAGAGGCGGTCGAAGTGTCGGCGGTCGGCGATCGGTCCACGCAGTCGTGCGGACAAGGCGCGTTCAATGAGCTCGGTCTCGTTGATGGCGCCGAGGACCTCTTCGACGACCTCCGCGGCGATTTCGCGATCGACGCCCAGCCGATCCAGCTCTTGTCGAACGCGCCAGCGGCCGTGTCGCTTGATCTCCACGGCAGTCCGAACGGCCGCCGCGGCAGCGCGGCGATCATCGAGGGCTCCCTCGGTCCGAAGCCTGACGAGCACCTGCTCGATGGTCGTCGGATCATACCCACGTCGCGTGAGCCGGTCGGCGAGCTGCGCGCTGGTCAGCTCGCGGCGGCCCAGCGCCGTCAGCGCGTATATATACGGGTCGACTCGCTTGCCAGCAAGACGGGGCATCGGAGGTTCGAGGTGCGAGGTTCCTGCCTTCGCTCGCCTCCGGCGAGCTACGGGGAGGCAAGCCCGTTTCCTGCTTCCTGAATCCTGATCCTACTGTGCTTCGCCGCAGAACGGGCAGCGGCCAGCACGAGCATGGAGCGGCTTGCCACAGTGCCAGCAGGTGCGCGACGTCGGTGTCTCGGCGCGGCTCTGCAATCGCCGCTGGACACCCGCGCGCTCGAGTGTGGCCTGCTCACGCGCCGTTGGCCGTGTCGTCGCGACCTCCTCCACACGGGTCGGCGTATGACCCAAGACGAGGGGGCGTGTCGACAGCAAGTCATCGAGCAGGTCGCTCGCACGCTGATATCGCTCGGGTATATCTGGGGCCAGCGCGCGGAGTACGATCTCGCAGAGTGGCTTCGGGAGGGCGCTGTTCTTGAGACGCGGCGATCGCAGGAGGCTGCCGTCGAGCAGCTTGTGCCAGCTCGCCGGTGTCGGCGGATCGTAAGGAAGCTCACCGATCAGCATCTGATACATGGTGACGCCAAGGGAGTAGAGATCCGACGCAAAGACCGCCTTGCCTTGGAACTGCTCCGGCGCCATGTAGGCGGGACTGCCGATCACGGTGGTGCCATGCGCGGCGATCTCGAGAAAGCGAGACGTGCCGAAGTCCGCCACCTTGAGCACGCCGTTCTCCGAGACCAGCACGTTGGCTGGGCGCAGGTCGCGGTGCAGAACGCCTTGTCGATGTGCGTGATCGACACCGTTGCAAATCTGCACGGCGTAATCGAGTGCACGGCGTAGATCGAGCGCGCCGTCCCGGACGAGAATGCCCTCGAGCGTTTCCCCTTTCACGTACTCCATCACAATGAAGAAGACCTCGTCTTGCTTTTCCGCGGTCGTGATGGAGACGATGTTCGGATGGCTCAGGCTGGCCAGTAGCCGCGGCTCGCGCAGCAGCTCGCCAAAGCTCTGGTGCTGTCGGTGCGGTACCTTGATCGCAACTTCTTTGTCGATCCAGGTATCGCGCGCCAAGTACACAGTGCCAAAGCCGCCGCTGCCGAGCGACGCCAGGATCTTGTACTTGCCCAGCTCCTGACCTTTGAACAGCATGCCGAACGTCGAGTATACACGGTAGAGTGCTTGGTGCTTGGCCCCTGGTTCTTGGTGCGCGCGACTACTGCCCGAGGGGAGCATCAGCAGATTCGGGCGCCAACGGGCGGCACAGAGCGCAAAACTCAGAGCTCAGAACTCAGAACCATGTTTCGGTTCTTTGCACCTGACATCCAAGCCGAGCGTCCGACGGTCACCTTGTCGGTCACCGAAAGCCAGCACCTCGCGCGTGTGCTGCGGCTGGAGGTCGGCGTCCGCGTCCGCGTCTTCGACGGTCGCGGTACGGAATACGAAGCGGCGATCGAGGTGGCTGCCCCTCGGGCCGCGGTGCTGCGCCTCGAGCGAGCAGTGAGCCCCCTGGCGGAGTCGCCCGTCCAGGTCACTCTGGCACAGGCACTGCTCAAGGGCGACGGCATGGACGGCGTGATTCGGGATGCCACGATGCTCGGCGTGAGGCGGATCGTGCCAATCATCACCAGCCGCACCAACGTATCGACGCGGCTCGTGGCGAGTGGGAAGGCACATCAGCGCTGGCACCGTGTGGCCGTTGCCTCTGCCAAGCAGTGCGGGCGTGCCTGCGTCCCGCTGATCGGACCCACACGGTCGCTTGACGCCGTCTTGACGTCCGCGACAGGCCTCCGGCTCTTGCTCGCAGAGCCTGGGCTCCACGCACCGGCAGCCCGCCCCTCGCAGCCTGGTGCGGAAGCTGCCGCGCTGGTCGTCGGTCCCGAAGGGGGCTGGGCGCCCGAAGAGATCGAGCTCGCCGACGCGCACGGGTGGACGCGCTGGTCCATCGTGCCCTGGACCCTGCGCGCCGAGTCGGCGGCTGCCGTGGCGCTCAGCGTCCTGCAGCACGAGTGGAATATGCGCGGCGCCTGATGCCGCCCGACCTAAAGGTCGGGCGTGGGCGGGCCCTTTAGGGCCGCCAGCAGCGGGTTAGCGATGCGTGAAGATGAGCGCAGCCCAGTCGTGTTCCTCGAGTTGGGCCTCGAGCCTGACGTGTGAGTAGGCATCCGCAACGAGTGGCGCCTCGGCAGAGGTGAAGCCGCTCAAGATGAGGGTGCCGCCCGCTTCGACCAGCCGTTCGGCTTTCGCGGCTTCACGCCGCAGCAGCGCACCGGTGAGATTGGCGATCACGACCGAGGCCTGCCCGAGAGAAGGATCGCCGAGCGCGGCCTGACAAGCCACGACGTGATCGCCGACCCGGTTCCGTGCCACATTGTCGCGTGCGGCTCTCACGGCATCTTCATCTGGGTCGATTGCGACGACGCGCGCCGCGCCGAGCATTGCTGCCGCGATAGCCAAGACGCCTGAGCCGGTCCCGACATCCAGCACGCTCCGCTGCGCCAGAGGAAGCCGCTGCAGCGCACGCAGGCAGAGCCGCGTCGTCTCGTGATGGCCCGTGCCAAACCCCATCGATGGCTCGATGATGATGACCACGGGCTGGGAAAAAGGGGACAGCCACCTTTTCGGGGACTTACACCGACGAAAAGGGGACAGCCCCCTTTTTCCCGCCGCCTCCCACGGCGGGGCGACAATGATGTCATCGACGCGGACAGAGGTGAGCTCACGCTGCGTTCGGCGGGCCCAATCATCGTCTGGAACGTCTAGCAGCTCGACATCCAGGGTGGGACGCCACGATGCGTCCTCCAGCGCTGCACGTGCGGCATCGCGGGAGGCAGATGTCGAAAAGAAGACCGTCCAAGTGGGTCCGTCTTCGTCAATTGCGCGGACTTCGAAGTCGTCGAGCAGGAAGAGCAACGGGTCGGTGAGCGTCGACGGCGGACTGCCAGGCTCGGTGAACGCCAGCCGCAGGGCCGGCCATGGGGCGAGCCCCGCCATCAACCGAAGATGTCCTTGACCCGCTCGAAGAACGGCTTGTCCTGATCCTGCTCGGCGCGCGCCCGCGGCTCGATTGGCGGGTTCGGCCACACACTGGCCAGGTCCTCGATGGCTCGACGTTGCTCGCGGGTCAGCTTGCGGGGCACCGCCACGCGAACGCTGACGAAGAGATCGCCCTTGCTTCGGCCCATGACCGCGGGCAGGCCCTTTCCGCGAAGGCGGAAGACTGTGCTCGCCTGCGTACCGGCTGGGATGTCGAGCTCCTCCGGCTCGTCGAGCGTCGGGATCGGTATGCGCCCGCCCAGCACCAAGGTGGGATATGGCACGGTCACCTCGCACTGGAGGCTCTCTCCGTCGCGCTTGAAGAATGGATGTTCCTCCACGTGCACGACGACGTAGAGATCGCCGGGCGGACCGCCGGCGGCGCCATGCTCACCCTCACCGACGAGTCGCAGCCGCTGGCCAGTGTCGATGCCCGCCGGGATGCGTACCGTGAGCTTGCGGTCGTGAGCGATGCGGCCCGCGCCGCGACACGCCGGGCACACCCGCGTGACGATGCGCCCACCGCCGTGGCACCGGCCACACGTCCGCGCGACTGTGAAGAAGCCTTGCTGGTAGCGCAGCTGACCCTGACCTCGGCACTGGGGACAGATCTCCGGCGTGCTTCCGGGAGCCGCACCAGAGCCACGGCACTCCTCGCACAGCTCTTCACGTGGAATCTGCACACTGGTCTCGGCGCCACGAGCGGCCTCCTCGAACGTGATCTCCAAATCGTACCGGAGATCCGAACCGCGCCGCGCGCCGCCGCGCCGGCGGCCGCCGCCAAAGAGATCGCCAATGCCGAAGATGTCCCCGAGACCAGCGAACAGGTCGCCGAAGTCGGCGAAGATCGTCGGATCGATCGAGGGGCCACCACCGGCGCCAGACGCGACGCCGGCATGACCGAAGCGATCGTACATGCCGCGCTTCTGCGGATCCGCCAACACGGCGTACGCTTCGGCCGCTTCCTTGAAGCGCTCTTCGGCCGCCGTGTCGCCGGAATTCCGGTCGGGATGATACTTGAGCGCCAACTTGCGATACGCGCTCTTGATCTCCTGGTCCGTTGCGGCGCTGGAGACCCCCAGCACGTCATAGTAGTCGCGCTTACTCACGCGAGGCCACCTTCACGAGAGAGGCGCGGAGCAAGCGATCCGCGATCTTGTATCCCTTGCGCAACTCGGTGATCACTTCACCGTCGCGGTGCGTGCTGCTTGGCTCGTGCGCAACCGCATGATGAACGTGCGGGTCGAAATCGGCGCCCAGCGCCTCGATCGGCGTGACGCCACGCTTCTTCAGCACGTCGAACAGATGACGGTAGATGAGCTCGACTCCCTGGCGATAGCGCCCGACGTTCTCGGTGTCGTCAGCAGCCGAGAGTGCTCGCTCGAGGTCGTCGACAATTGGAAGGATCTCACGGAGCAGGTCGCTCGCGACGTGGTCGACGAGCTCACCGCGCTCGCGTGTGACGCGCCTGCGATAGTTGTCGAAGTCGGCGGTCGTGCGCAGCAGGCGGTCCTTGTACTCATCACGCTCGCGAGCCAAGGCGGCCACGTGTGACTCTTCGTCGGCTGGCTCGACGTTGCTCGCCACAGCCCGCCCAGCGTCGCTCGCTGAAGGCTGTTCGGCGTCGCGAGCCGCGCGCGCCGTCTCGGGTGCCTCCGGTTGGGAGACGCTCATCCGCTCCCCGTCACTGGACGCGGACAGATCGACAGCTTCAACAGAACGGTCAAATGGGTGTTTCATAATTTACGAAGCTCCCTCAGCGGGGCCTGCGCCAGTGACGAGCAGTCGGCTGACGGCCTGCGACGCTCGATCGACGGCAGCAATTGCCCGTGAGTAGCGCATGCGCGTTGGGCCGATGACCCCCACCGCGCCGCTCCGGTCTCCGCCCACGAATGTGGAGCAGACGAGGCTGAAGCGCTGCAGCGTCGGGTCCGTGTGCTCTGTTCCAATGACGACGGTCAGCCCAGGGGTATCGATGTACTGGTCGAGAATCCGCAAGAGCCGGTGCTTCTCCTCCATGATCACGATGAGGGCGCGCAACGCCTCGAGCGTCAGTCGTGAGCTCTGCAAGAGCGACTCGTCGACGAGCGATGATGCCCCGTGAATGAACACCGCCCCTGGCAGGGTCAGTTCCGCCAACGAGCTCTGCGCCAATCGCAACGCCCGCGCCAGCAGCCGATCGTAGAGCACGCGCTCGCGTGCGAGCCGCTCGAGGACCGCTTGGCGGATCTCCACGAGCGTGTGCCCCGCAAACTCCTGATTCAAGTAATTGGCGGCTTCGACGAGCTCGGAGGGCGACACCTGCTCCTCGATCTCGAGCAACGTGTGCGTCACCTGTCCGTCGGCGGCCACCAGCACCACGAGCACGCGCGCGGCGTCGAAGGCCACGAACTCGATGCGCCGCAACCTGGTCGTCTCACTGTCGGGCGATACCGCGAAGCCGACGCCATGCGCCACGCGCGAGAGCTCGTGTGAGACTTCCGAGAGCACGTGATCGACCGAGCCCACGCGCCGCAGCCGGGCCTCCGCCTCTGGGACGTCGCGGAGCGGCCGCCGTGCATGGAGCAGCAGGTCGACGTGGAACCGGTACCCCTGATCCGTCGGAACCCGACCAGCCGACGAGTGCGGTTGCTGCAGGTAGCCGAGCCCTTCGAGTTGGCCGAGCATGTTGCGCACTGTTGCCGACGAGAGGCCGAGACGGCTCTCGCGTGCCAGCCACAGCGATGACACCGGCTCGCCGCGCTCGATATACGTGCGCACGAGCAGTGCGAGGAGCCGTTGGAGCCGTTCGGGAAAATCCAAGGCGGGCGGTGACCCGCCGCGCGTTCCTGCAGACGAGGTCATTAGCAATCAAGGCACGCAAGTGCCAGCCTCCATTATACTCAGAGCCTTGCCCGTGCGACCAGTGCCCGCACTTCCCGCCGCGCATCGTCGACGACCGCATGCTCGTCCATCGTCGACAGCGTGAAATCGTCGACCAGCACCTCGCCGTCCACGAGCACAGTGCGGACGTCAGTGCCGTGGCATGCGTAGACCAGCGTCGAGTACGGGTCGTCACCCGGGGCGAGGTGCGCGCGATGGGTCTCCACGACGATCAGGTCGGCACGCTTGCCGGTCTCGATCGATCCAATCTCCAGCTCGAGACCGAGCGTCCGTGCCCCCGCACGCGTTGCCATCCAGACGACGTCACGCGCAGCCAACTGTCCCGGCCCTGCCCGGAGGGCCTGGAGCGTCGCGGCCAGACGCATCTCGTCGAACATGTCGAGACGATTGTTGCACGCGGCGCCATCGGCGCCGAGTGAGACGGTGATACCGCGGGCACGCAGGTTGGTGACCGGCGCAATGCCAGATCCGAGCTTCGCGTTCGAGCCGGGACAATGCAGCACTTTGACATCGTGTTGGGCGAGCAGTGCTTGCTCGGTCTCGTCCACCCAGACGCAGTGCGCCAAGCAGAGCCGTGCGCTGCCGAGGCCGACGTCGACGAAGTACTCGACATTACCCAGGCCGTTGGTCAGCTTGCGCACGAGATCGACCTCGTCGCGCTGCTCGGCCGCGTGGGTGTGAACGAGCAGTCCGGAGCCATGGGCCACGTCGGCAACGGCTTCCAGCATCTCGCGCGAGCACGACAGCGCAAACCGCGGCGCCAGCGCCACGCGGATGCGCCCGCGCGCGGCGCCGTGCCAGCGCCGATGCAGCGCGAGCGCCTCCTCGATTCCCGGTGTGACGGCCTGCTGCATGCGTGCGGGGGCAATGGCGTCACGGTCCATCAAGCACTTGCCGACCGTTGCCCGTATACCACTCTCGGTGAGCGCTTCGAGTACGGCCTCGGTGTCGTGGACCGTCTCCATCGTGAGGATCGTGGTGGTACCGGTCCTGAGCAGCTCGGCGACGGCGAGGCGGGCCGACGTCTGCAACGAGGCTGGCGTGTGCGCCGCCTCCAGTGGGAACACTCGCTGACGGAGCCAATCGAGCAGCCGCAGGTCGTCAGCGAGCCCGCGAAAAATCGTCTGACAGAGGTGAACGTGCGTTTGGACGAAGCCCGGGAGGAGGAGACCGCCGCGGGCGTCGATCACTCGTTCGGGCGTCGTACCATGGCCAGCGCGCGGGCCGATTCCGACGATGCGGCCGTCCTCGATGGCAACGTCGCCATCGACGACGTCCCAACGGTCGTTCATCGTCAGGATCCGCGCGTTGCGGATGAGGAGCATGGGAGGGAAGGGATCTAGGGATCTAGGGATCTAGGGATCTAGATAAAGACTTCCACCTTGCCCTTTGCCCGCAGGGCTTGGACGAGCTGCACGGCGAGCTCGCGGCGGCGTCCCATTTGCAGGACCTCTTCGATGCGTCCTTGCAACGTGTCGTCCAGCGGCATGAGCGCAGCGGCCTTGTGGTCAGTCACCTTGATGATGTGATAGCCGAACGGTGTTTCCACGACGTCGCTGAGTTGGCCAACGTCGAGGGCGAAAGCCGCGTCCTCGAACGGCTTGACCATCTGACCACGCGGAAAGTAATCGAGATCGCCGCCTGACGAGGCGCTGCCATCCTCCGAGTGCTTGCGTGCCAGAGCCGCAAAATCCGCGCCCTTCTCGAGCTGCTCGCGGAGATCCGTTGCACGAACGCGGGCGGCCTGCTTCGTGCTCTGGTCTGCCTTTGGATCCACCTTGATGAGGATATGACTCGCACGAAGCTGCTCCGGCGTGCGGAAGCGCTCTGGGTTCTCCTTGTAGAACGTGGCAGCTTCTTGTGGCCCGAGGCTGACCTTGGGATCGACCGCCTGTTGCAAGACCTTGTCGGCCACCAATTCGCGCCGGGTCTCGGCCTCGAGATCGGCCGGCGACAGTTGGCGCTGCTTCAGCGCCGTCAGGAATGCGCTCTCGTCGGGAAACTGCTTTCGAAGTGTCTCGACTCGCGCCTGAACCTCCTTGTCGGTGACGGTGAGCTTGCGCGATTGCGCTTCTTGCGAGAGCAGCTCGAACGCGATGAGCTGATCCAAGACACCGCGATACACACGGTCGCGCTCGCCGGCCGGGAGCTTCTGGCCGCTCGACGCTTCCATGTTATGAATCGCGCGCTCGAGGTCGGCCTTGCCGATGGCCTCGCCGTTGACACGTGCCACGATGGCAGGCAGTTCTGCGGGAACCGGCTTGACGGGCTCCGCCTCCGGCGACGCATCGCCTGCGGCTTGCTCGGTGCCGGGCGTCTGGGCAGGCTTCTGGGCAGGCTTCTGGGCACTCTGGCCGGTTGGGCTGCTTTGCTCGTCGGGGCGAGATTGGGCGCTCTTGTCGTTGTCTGGCGCGTCGGTCACGACCGCGGGATCCGAGCTCGGGGTTGCGCCGGCCGTGCCTGCCGCGGGTGCTCGTTGGCAGCCGCAGGCCAGAGACACACTTACGATGATTCCGAAGAGGTGAGCAAATCGCACATTGGCAGTATAGCAATCGTGTCGGTAGGGACGGGCCACCCCAACGCGGCTGCCGCGTTGGGGACCCCGGCGCCTCGCCGAGGCGTCCGGCGACCCTACCAGAAATGTGTGGCGAGGACGTCGGGTGGGCCGGCGGCCCCGTCCATGACGCGGGTCGTGAGCACGATTTGCAGATTGCCCCGATGCCAGTCACCCGGCGCTTTACTCAGGGCCCGCTCCATGGCGTCTGGGCTCGTGAGCAGCTCGAGGGCGGCCGTGGTGCCAAACGGTGTGATGCCGGCGCCGATCACCACCATGTTCCCCGTCGTTGGATCGAGAACGCGCGACACCAACGCGTAGTCACGGGCGACATCCAGCGCAGGCCAGGGGCGTTCGAGCTGCCAGTTGGCTTGCTCGGGGTGCTGCCGGTCCTGAATGAGGATCCGCTCGCCGTCCGGCGTTGGGAACGGGATGTATCTGAACTCGGATCCGAGCTCGAGTGTCCACGCGTTCGAGAACATGCCCACGAGGATGGTCGGCGACGCCCGCAGATCGCCGAACGATGTCGCCCGATTCTCACGAACGTGGTACGGCGTGCCATGTTCGTGGAGGAGCGCGGTGAGCCGGGCGATCGCGACTGCGTCCGCCACCGAGACGAAACGAGTGCCCACCCGCTGCACCTCGTCTGGCTGCACGGTGAGCGGCTTGCCCGCGCTGCCCGTGAGCGAGGCGGTATCGACCGCCTGCCGCAAACGCTCCGACAACTCGTAAACTTCGTTGCTGCCGGTGCAGACGAGCACCGGCACCTTCGAGTGAACCAGCGGTGCCCAGAACTGCTCGAAGGTCGTTGACCTGGCGCCAGAGCCGGACGCCAGTATGCTGCTGATCAGTGCCGCACCAGCCAGGCAGGCCAAGGCCACCCCGAAGAGACGCGACGATGGTCCGAGGCCGACGCGCGACCGCGCCATGGTCGCCGTTGTCTCCGGTCCCTCACCGGAGCCGGTCTGTTCGCCGTTCGCAGACGGCCAGGTGAAGGTCGGTGTGTAGCTTCCGGCTGGGAGCTCTATGCGGAGCTGACGCTGGTGAGCCGGCTCGGCGTAGTACTGGCCAAGGCGCCGGCGGATTTCGCCGGCGGTGACGCGGACGACGGGATCGGCTGCCGTATCGTAGCTCGGCTGGCGACCAAAGACCTTCATGCCGAGCACCCGCTCCTTGAGCGGGCCGGGCGACTCGGCAAGCGACTGTTCGATGACGTGCTCGAGAAAGAGGCGGCAACGCTTGCTGCTGCGAAAAGCTGGGCTCTCCGCCAGACGCTGCACCTGAACTCGTATCGCAGCCTGTTGGTTGCTGTCGAACAGAGGGGTGGCCCGAAGCGGGCGCTGTGCCGAGCGCTCTCGCTCGTCGAGCACCGGCCGTTTACTGATCATGAATCCAATGAAGTCTACCACACTTGAGGTTTATTTGGTACCAAGGCAACGACTTGGCGGTGGTAGCAACGGTCCGTGCTCCTCGGCGGGCCTGATCCGCAAAGAACCGTAAAGTACCTCTGCCATCGACCGGAAAGCGCCACGGGTAGATCAGATGCTACGATACAGCCGTTACGGTGCGCAAAGACGATGTCAGGTGGCAGAAACCCGGGGGCGCGACCACCTTGCGCGATGTCATGTGACAGCACGCGGCGCAAGGTCCTGCGCGGTCTCGCCGCAGTGGGCGTGTCCGCCCTCGTGCCGGCGACGCTGCTGCCACGTTCGCCTTCGCCGTCTCGCCGCTTCGGCCAGATCGCTCCGGTGTCGCGCGGCGGGCTCGACAAGGCGCTGTTCGTTGACGTCCCGCCTTCGGAGAGCGGCGTCCGCTGGGTCCACGACAACGCCATGTCCAAGGCGCGGTATTTGCCAGAGACCTGTGGCGCCGGCTGTGCATTCGTCGACTTCGACGGCGACGGCTGGATGGACATCTACCTGGTCAACAGCGGTCCATCCGACTTCTTTCACCCGACCAAACCAATCAGCAACGCGCTCTATCGGAACAACCGCGACGGCACCTTCACCGACGTCACGGCAAGCGCGGGTGTGCCCGGCGGAACGTTTGGCATGGGCGTGGCGGCGGGCGACTATGACAACGACGGCTATCCGGACCTGTTCGTCACGGCGTACGGACGCTGCACCCTGTATCACAACAACGGTGACGGCACCTTCACCGACGTGACCGACAAAGCGGGCGTCGCCGCGCCCGGGTGGACGACGAGCGCGGCCTGGTTCGATTACGACAACGACGGCCGCCTCGATCTCTTCGTGTGCAGCTTCGTCGACTTCTCCGTCGAGAACAACGTCTTCTGCGGCGACAACAAGCTCGGGCGTACCTATTACTGCATCCCTCGTGTGTTCAACCCGACACCGAGTCTCCTGTTTCACAACAATGGCGATGGCACCTTCACGGAGGTCAGCAAGGACACCGACATCGCACGTGCGCTCGGCAAGGCGTTTGGCGTTGTCGCCACCGACATCAACGGTGATGGCCGCATGGATCTGTTCGTCGCGAACGACACCGTGCAGAACTTCCTCTTCGTGAACCGCGGCCAGAGCCGCTGGGAGGAGATTGCCTTGCCCGCGGAGGTCGGTTTCAGCGCCAACGGTCAGCCACGCTCCGGAATGGGCGTCGACGCCGCGGACTTCGATCAGGACGGCCTCGAAGATCTCTTCGTCGCGAACATCGACCAGGAGCTGTTCTCTCTCTACAAGAATCGGGGTGACGAGTCATTTGCCGACGTCGCGCATGCCAATGGGGTGGCCCAGGCCACGCGCCTCATGTCCGGGTGGGGGCTCAAGTTCTTCGACTACGACAACGACGGCAACCTGGATCTCTTGCTGGCGAACGGCCATCCGGACGACATGATCGAGCGCTACTCGACGCACGTGACCTACAAGGAGCCGCTGCTGCTGTTCAGGAACGACGGCTCACGCCTTCACGATGTCAGTGCCAGCGCCGGGCCGGCCTTCACAGAACGCTACCCCGCGCGCGGTCTGGCCGTCGGCGACTATGACAACGACGGGCGCCTGGACGTCCTGGTGCTCAACAACGGCGCGGCTCCGCTGCTGTTGCGGAACACCAGCGTTGATGACCATCACTGGGTCGGCCTGTCGCTGGAAGGGACGACGTGCAACCGTGATGCGGTCGGTGCACGGATCACGTGGTCGGCCGGCGGCGTCGAGCGGAGACGCCTCAAGACGGCCGGCGGCAGCTATCTCTCCTCACACGATCCGCGCGAGATTCTCGGGCTGGGTGCTGCGGTGAAAATGGACTGGGTCGAAATCAAATGGCCCGCGCCAAGCAATCGTGTCGAGCGTTTCGCGGATCTCCCGGTCGATCGCTATAACCGTATCGTGGAAGGGAAGGGGAAGGGGAAGGGCGGTGACAAGGTGACAAGGTGACAAGGTGACAGGGTAATTTGGATGCACTGGGGTGGAAGCGGGGTGACGCTTCACATCGGTCTACGCTTTCCCGTCGCTCGATGTGGGCCTGATGTGCTGCGAGCCACCCGTTCACCTTGTCACCCTGTCACCTTGTCACCTTGTCACCCTGTCACCCTGTCACCTTATCACTCCCTCACCCTGCTCTGACCCCACCGGCAACGGCTGCGGCACCCAATGGTGATGCACCTGGCAGATCGTGGTTGGCTCGGTGCCTTCGAGGAACACTTCGTTGATGCGCGTGGGGCAGAGTGGGCCTGCCCGCTCGCCAGTTTCCGGATCGATGTCCGCGAACGCAATGTCGTCCGGTACCGGAAACGATACGCGCTCGTGCCCGGACAACGCGCGCTGCATGAAGCGCGTCCAGATCGGTAGCGCGGCGCTCGAGCCGCTGAGGCCGACCGGGGTGTTGTCGTCGAGCCCGACCCAGACAACGGTGAGCAGCTCGGGCGTGAAGCCGACGAACCAGGCATCGCGCAGGTCGTTCGTGGTGCCCGACTTGCCGGCCGCATCCGGCTGGAACCCTGCCGCGCGCGCGGCCGCGCCGGTGCCTTCGTCGAGCACGCTGCGCATCATGCTCGTGACCAGGAACGTCGCTTGCGGCGAGGCGACGGCGCGAGTGCGAGGCTGGCGTGGCGTGCGTATCTCCCGATTGTCGAGCATGAGCCGATCGATCACGCGCAGTGGCCGCACCTCGCCGAGGTTGGCAAACAGCGTGTAGGCTTCGGCGATCTCCAGCGGTGTGACCTCGAACACGCCGAGCGTGATGGCGGGATAGGGGCGCGGAGAGGCACGGCTGCCCACACGACGCCAGACCTCCGCCACGCGATCGTAGCCGGCCATCTCCGCGACCTTGATTGTCGCAATATTGCGTGATCGCGCGAGCGCTCGGCGTAACGTAATCGGCCCGTCGTACTCGTTCTCGTAGTTGGCCGGCGTCCAGGTCTTGTCGCCATCGACAAAGGTGGTCGGCTCATCGATGACCACGGTTGCTGGCGTCAGGTCTGTGCGCCGCTCGATCCGTGCGCGCTCGAACGCGGCGAGGTAGACGAAGGGCTTGAAGATCGATCCCGGTTGGCGGCGGGCGCTCACGGCTCGGTTGTACTGCGACGAGTTGTACCACCGCCCTCCAACGAGCGCGAGGACGTCGCCGGTGCGCGGATCGACCGCCACCAGGGCCGCTTGCGCAGCGCCACGCCGGGTCCGACGCCGTGCCAACGCGCGATCGACACGCTCGAGGCCGGAGGCAACGGCCTCTTGCGCCAGCCGCTGGAGATGCAGATCCAACGTCGTCTGGATGGTGATCGCGCGCGAGCTGGGTGCCGTCAGGCTTTGGCCCACCAGTCGCATGACGTAGTCGACGAAATACGGCGCCTCGGCATCGAGCGCGCGTGCCTGGACGATGAGCGGCTCGGCCGCCGCGCGCTCGCCGATGTCCCGCGTGATGAAGCCGGCGTCGACCATCGCGCGCAGCACGACATTGCGGCGAGTACGCGCGCGGGCCCGGTGCCGGAACGGTGAATAGTGATTCGGGCTCTGAATGACGCCGGCGATCGTGGCGGCCTCGCTCAACGTGAGATTCTTCACGTCCTTTTCGAAGAAGAGCCGCGCGCCTTCGGCGACACCGCGAAGCGCGAACGATCCCCAGTGTCCGAGGTAGACGTCGTTCAGGTAGAGCTCGAGTATCGCTGGCTTCTCCAAACGTCGCTCGAGAACAACCGCCAGCACGGCTTCCTGGAGCTTCCGCCAATAGGACTTCTCCGGCGTGAGGAAGGAGTTCTTGACGAGCTGCTGCGTGAGCGTGCTCGCACCGACCAGGTATGGACGATCGCCGCGCACGTTTGTGACCGCCGCGGCGATCGTGCGCACCACATCGAGGCCAGGATGCGAGTAGAACCGGCGATCCTCGATGGCGAGCACCGCCTGCTGCATGCGTTCGGGAATCTGGGCAAGCGTTACCTGCCGCCGTTTCTCGCGGGCGCCGCTCGCCACCGCCGTGAGCAGCGGCGCATCGAGCGTGAGGGTGGGCATCGTGCCGGCACGAAGGAGCTCGATCCGCTGCACGCGCCCGGACGTTCCCTGCGGTGCCTGTTGGAAGACCACGCGGACGATGCGCCCCCGATGATCACCCGTGCGAGGCACGAGCGCCACGGCCTGGCGACCAATGGCGAACTCGCCCGGGTTCGCGACAGGCGCGCGTTGCGAGTAACCGAGGTCATTGAGCCGCTCCACGAGCTGGCGATCGGTCAACGACTGACCACGCTTCACGGTGAACGCGCGTGCGTACACGTGCGGGAGCGCGCGTGACTGACTGCCGGTGACGAAGCGGTCGACCTCGCGGGACACGGTCACGAACAGATAGGCGAGCACGAGCCCCATGACCAACAGCGGGCCGACCAAGCCCACGAGCCCGAGCACCCACCAGTTGAGACGGGATCGGCGCCGAGACCGGCGGCCTCGGCGCAGCTCCGCCCTGGTGCGCCGGTTGTATCGCCGGGGCGAGCGTCGAGGAGCGCCGGGCACTACGGTGTCAGCACCCAATGCTGCCGCGCATCGAGCGGCAGATCGGCCCGCAGCTGGTCGACGAGCGCGGGACCATAGCGGTTCAGGAAGTAGACGAAGCCAAGAGCACGCTCCTGGGGCTGGCCGCCCGGGAAGGCCTGAGCGCGTGTGCGGGTGAACTGGCGGCGGAGCGTGTCATCGCGGCGCTTGGCTGCTTGAATCACCTTGGCGTGCAGGGTCTGCAGCTCACGATCCATCTTCGTGAGCGTCGTTCGCGCTGCCCCCTCGAGCGTCGGATCGACAGCGGGGACGGCACGAATCAGCTCACCCAGACGCTCCTGCAACGTCGCTGACGCGTGCGCGAAGCCCTCTTCCACCGTGGCGGGCAATTGTCCTTCGAGCAGCCGGTTGAGCAGCGATTCATCCTGGGCACGCAGGTCGTCGAGCTTGAGCGTGTGGCGTGCGAGAAAGCGTGTCCCGGCCGAGTCCAGGATCGTCGCGCTCGGACGAGGCACGATGAGCGGCATCGGCAGGTCGAAGTGTGCGTAAATGTCGCGTAGTTGACCGAGATACACGAGCTCGCTCGGGCCAGCCATGTACGCAGCGGTTGGCACGAGCGTATCCTGCACGATCGGCCGCAGCAGCACGTTGGGGCTGAAGCGCGCGGGATCGCTGCGGATCTCGCGAAGGAGATCTGCGTTCGAGCGGGTCGCCTCACCTATGGTGAACGCGTCGTCACGGTGCCGAATCGGTAGGCGCGACTGGCCGTGATGGAACAGCGCCGGTTGTCCGGCTTGCGGTGTGACCTGCGCATGATAGCCAAGCGCCTCGAGCGCGGCGCCGGCACGCGCGGCCAGGTCCGCCGTGTGTCCAATCGTGTCGAGCTCGCGCTCGAAGACATGCCTGACAAGTGGCTTGGCCGCCGGATCCGCCGCGTCGAAGACCACCAAGCCGTGGGGAGCGAGCAGACGTTCCAGCCATTGCGCGAACGCGGCAGCCATGCCAACGCCACCGCGATAGATACTGCGGAGATCGCCGAGGAGGGCGTCGGTGAACTCGGTCGGTGCGAGGTGCACACCCAGTGCGTCGATTGCGGTGTGGACAGCGGGTGGCAAATCAACGCGCGCGACCGGGAGCGTTCCAGCGCCATCGGGCTTCGGGACGTCGACTCGCTGGGGGAGGAGCTCCCGATCGAGCACCGAGCAGCTACTCACTTCATCCCAGTCGTGATCATCGGCATCGATCCAGAAGAAGGGGACGGCCGGCACGCCGTGCTCGCGCGAGATCTGCTCGGCGAGGCGTATGGTTGCAATCGCCTTGAGCAAGGTGTACAACGGGCCTCCAAAGAGACCCGCTTGCTGTCCCGTGACGATAGCAATGCTGGTAGGGTCTACCAGTGTCTTTGCCGCGTCGCGCGCGGCCGCGGGTGTCTCGCGTGAAGCCTGCTGGGCGGCCAGAACCGCGACGAGCTCGGTGCGCGGCCGAACGTATCGCTGCGCACGCGCGATCGCCTGCCGCCACGCGTTCGGAGACGCGGGATCGCCGGCGAAGAATGCTGCGAGCGACTCGAAGCGGTGGAGATAATCGATGTTCAGACGCCGTGCCGCGGACATCTCCCGTATGTCGATGCCGCGGCGGACGATAGCAGAAGTGCTCGAGTCCAAAGGCACAGATAGGCTAATGTCTCAGAGCATTGTGAACCCTGTCAAGCTGCTATAATGCAATCGATGTGCGTGTGACCATCGTTGGAAACGATTCCTCTCACGCGTACTAGTAGATGAGCGTCATTGGCCGAGTTGCCCTCATTCCTCGGTTCGTATCGCGTGCAGCATCAAATCGGTGTCGGCACGCTGGGGCCGGTGTTTCTCGCCTCGGATGAGGTGCTGCACGTAACGGCCGCCGTCAAGGTCTTCGACGTCGACGCGACGCCCGACGAGATCGCAGCGCTCGTGCAGCGTCTCAACGCGACGGCGGCGCGCTTGTCCTCACATCCAGGCATCATCAAGCTGTTCGAAGCGGGCGTGGCGAATCACTTGGCTTACTTGGCCACGGAGCACGCCGAAGGGATGGCGCTCGATGCGCGTCTCCGCGAGCGCGACGCGGCGCTGCCGAGCGAGTCACTCGGCTGGCTCGAAGCGATGGCGGAAGCCATCGACGCCATTCACGCCGACGGTGTGGATCATGGCTCGTTGCATCCGCGGGACGTCGTGTTGACGCTCGATGGCCCTCGGATCAGCGGGTGTGGTGTCGCGCGCAGCGTCGAGGAGGTCGGCCTCCGCGCTCCGGTGCGCTTGCCTTACACGGCGCCCGAACGTGCAGCAGGACCCTCGTGGGGGCCCGCGGCGGATGTCTTCTCACTCGCCGTGATTGCGTTCGAGTGTCTGGCTGGCGCACGGCCGGCCGGGACGGGACGCGTGGCGGCGAGGCGGCTTCCGCCGACGGTGAGTCCGGAATACGACCGGGCGCTCGTTGACGTCTTCGCGCGGGCGTTGAGCGCGGATGCGGAGCGGCGGCCCGCTAGCGCGCGCGCGTTCGTCCAGGGCCTGCTCGACGCGGGGGCCGCGTATGTCTACGGTGGCGATGCCAAGCGCGGTGCGGTGCACCACCGTGCTGGTGTCGGACAGCGGCCGGCCGTCAAGCGCGCCGCGGCGCGAACCGGCGCCGGTGAAGGGGCCACCGAGGATGGGGAGTTGGCGCGGTTTACACGCGACGGCGTGCTGCCAGAAGCGGCGCGGCCACCCCGAGCGCGGCGCCGAACGTCGGTCCCGGGCGCCGAGAGCCGAGCGGCGGAGCCCAGCGACGCATCTGATCCGTTGACACTCTTCCAGCCCGAGTCGGACGAGCCGGCGGAGATGCGCCCTGCAGACGACGCAGGAAGTCGGGGAGTCACGGGGAAGCGAACACGGAGCGCGAACGGCTCACCCTCCCCGACCATCGGCGAGACGGGAGGCGCTGCCGATGCCGCGGCTCCTCTGCCCACAGCGGTGGATCTTGACCGAGCGGCCAGCGGCGAGGAGACGGAGACCACGTCTGATGCGCACCCTCTGGACGCGGAAGGCGAGTCCAGGACTGAGATGATGTTCGCGCCCGGTGGGCTCGAATCAGTCTCGGCGAGGCCTGCAGATCACGAGCTCCAGCCTGAGGCCGAGCTCTTCGACCCTGCTCAGGGCGAGGAGTACGAGGGTGCCACGAGCGCGGACAGCGCCGCCGCCGAGCCCCCCACATCTGCCGATGCGCGAGGGGAGTCCGAAGGCTGGCTGGCATCGACGATGGCGGTGCCGCTGGTCGACGCGCAGGAGGAGGTGGAATACGCGTCGCCCATGGCAGACTTCGCGGCGGACCAGGGCGCCGACAGCCCGGCGCCGGACGGCCGTTTCTTGGACGTCGACGATCCGACGGGCCATGGTGGCCAGCACGAGGGACCGAGCGAGCTGGGTGGGCGTGTAGCCGGGCGCAGTCCCGAGATCGCCGAGGGCATGACGGATGCCGCTGGGGAGCTGACACGCTCGCTCGAAGTGGAGCCGAATGGCCGCGACGTCGACTGGCCGCTGGACGATCGCGCGTCAGCGGCGGGCACGGCGCCCGTCGGCGCTGCCACGTTGTTTGCCGATGATGCGGACGAGTGGGATGACGAGGCGGACCGCCGGCGCAGGCGTCGCTTCCTGCTTCCGCTGTTACTTCTGCTGCTTGCGGTGGCGGCTGGCGCCTGGTTCTACGGGGCGTGGACGCTGCCACAGAATGCAATCCTCCCGACCGAGCGAACGACGGATGCCGATGCGGTGAGCGCTCCGCCATCTGCTGATGAGACGTCAGACGCGACGGCGGCCGGCAGCAGCGCACCCACAGAGTCGGCCGAGGGCGCCGCGGTTGCCCCGGTACCCGAAACCCCCCGAGGACAATCGGCTCGCCAGGAGCGGCCAGTTGATCCTCGACAGGCTCCGGAGGCCCCGACCCCTTCGACGCAGCCGCAAGCTGCCCCGGAGCGGAGTCGAGGGACGAGGACGTCGAGCGCCGCGTCTGGCCGGGGCACGACGGGGGCTGATGAGCGTCCCGATCGCGGCCGGCTGCTCGTGCGCACGTCTCCTTCAGCAACGGTCACGGTCGACGGGGTCCCGCGCGGTAGCTCGCCGGTGGCCGTGTATGCACTCGACTGGGGGGCGCACACCGTCGTTGCCAGTCGACCAGGTTACGAAGACGTCACCCGCCGGGTGATGATTGCGCCCGATTCTCCAGCCGCGGCGGTGACGATTGATCTCCGCGAGGACACGGCAGGTGCGGCGACAGGCTCCCAGGGCTCGACGGCAACAGCGCCAGCCGAGCCCGCTGCCGCGCCAACCGAGCCGACAGAAACGACGAGCGGCGCCACCGGTGGGATCGTCACGCTCACGCGTCCGACCGGCGCGCAGATCTTGGTCGATGGACGGTCCGTGGGGCGGACGCCGGCGACAATTCCCAACGTGCCGAGCGGCTCGCACACGGTACGCTTCGAGCTGCCTGGTTACCGTGCGTGGGAGACGCGCGTCACGGTCGAGGCCGGGCAGCAGGTGCGCATTGCCGCCTCGCTGGATAGAGATCGCTAGACGAGACAGATCGACGGACGCCTCGGCGAGGCGTCCCTACCGCCACCATGGTAGGGCGCGTTCGCCGAACGCGCCGTGCTGGATGTTGCACCCGCGATACGGGACGCAATCGTAGGACATTCATACCCCATGAAGGCGATTCTCGCCCTTGAAAGCGGCCGAGTGTTCGAAGGGGTCTCGATCGGTGCATCGGGCGAGACCAGCGGCGAGGTCGTCTTCAACACGAGCCTCACCGGTTACCAAGAAGTGCTCACGGATCCGTCGTACGCGGGCCAGATCGTCACGATGACCGCGCCGCTCATCGGCAACTACGGCGTCACGAGTGAAGATGTCGAGTCGGGCCATCCGCAAGTGGCGGGCTTCGTCGTGCGTGAGGCTTCAGCGATCGCCAGTAACTGGCGTGCCGACAGTACGCTGCGCGAGTACCTCATTGCCAACAACCTGATTGCGATTGGCGATGTCGACACGCGGGCGCTCACGCGAGCCCTGCGCAGCGCAGGCGCCATGCGCGGCGTGCTTGCGACAGGGCAGGAGCTTTCGCCGGACGACCTGGTGGACAAGGCGCGCGCGATTCCGCGTATGGAGGGGCAAGACCTGGTCCGTCGCGTCACCTGTGCCGTGCCCTTCGACTACGAGCCGGCTGGAGATGAGACGCTCACCGACGCCCGGGAGCTCATTCACATGCCGTCGCGCCGTGCTGCGCGCCGCATGCGCGTGGCCGCATACGACTACGGCATGAAGTACAACATCCTGCGCCGCTTCGATCTCCACGGCTGCGACGTCCGCGTGTTTCCAGCCACCGCGCCGGCCGCTGAGCTGCTGGCCATGAAGCCGGACGGCATCTTCCTGAGCAACGGCCCCGGCGATCCGGCGGCGGTGGACTACGCTGTCGCAAGCGCCCGGGAGCTCACGCGCGAGGAGGTGCCGATCTTCGGCATTTGTCTCGGGCACCAAGTGCTGGCGCTTGCCCTCGGTGCGAAGACCTTCAAGCTGAAGTTCGGCCATCGCGGCGCGAACCATCCCGTGAAGCATCTGGCAACCGAGCAGGTGGAGATCACCTCGCAGAATCACGGTTTTGCGGTCGATCCAGAGGGCATGCCCGAGGCGATCGAGGTCACACACGTGAATCTGTACGACGGCACCATCGAGGGGCTCCGGCACCGCACCAAGCCGACCTTTTGTGTTCAGTACCATCCCGAAGCGTCGCCCGGTCCGCACGACGCAGACTACCTGTTCCGCCAGTTCCTCGACGCGATGGAGGAGCAGCGGTAACGATGAAACGAACCGACATCCACCGCGTCCTCGTGATCGGCTCAGGGCCAATCGTCATTGGCCAGGCGTGTGAGTTCGACTACTCGGGAACGCAGGCTTGTAAAGCGCTCAGGGCGGAGGGGCTCGAGATCGTCCTCGTCAACAGCAACCCAGCCACCGTCATGACCGACCCAGAGCTGGCGGATCGGACGTACGTCGAGCCGCTGACACCGGAGATCCTCTCGACGATCATCGAACGCGAGCGGCCGGACGCACTGCTCCCGACGGTCGGTGGCCAAACAGCGCTCAACCTCGCGGTGGCGCTCGCCGAGCAGGGCACGCTTGCGCAGTATGGGGTCACGCTCATTGGCGCGTCGGTCGACGCGATTCAGGTGGCCGAGGATCGCCTGCGCTTTCGCGACGCGATGCGGGAGATCGGCATCGACGTCCCACGGTCTGCGGTCGTGAGCTCCCTCGAGGCGGCGCTGGCGGCCGTCCAAGAGATCGGATTTCCAGCGATCCTCCGTCCCTCGTTCACGCTGGGGGGGATCGGCGGCGGCATTGCGTACAACCTCGAAGAGTTCCGCGAGATCGCCGAGCGCGGCATCAGTCTCAGCCCGGTCCACGACATCCTCGTCGAAGAGTCGGTGATCGGCTGGAAGGAGTTCGAGCTCGAGGTGATGCGCGACAGCGCCGATAACTTCGTGGTGATCTGCTCCATCGAGAACGTCGATCCCATGGGCGTTCACACCGGCGATAGCATCACCGTGGCACCAGCGCTGACCCTCACGGACAAGGAGTACCAGCGGATGCGTGACGCGGCACGGCGTGTCATCCGCAGGGTCGGCGTCGAAACGGGCGGCTCCAATATTCAATTCGCCATCAACCCGGACGACGGTCGGATAGTGGTGATTGAGATGAACCCGCGTGTGTCGCGATCATCGGCGCTGGCGTCGAAGGCCACAGGGTTTCCCATCGCGAAGATCGCGGCCAAGCTTGCCCTCGGATATCGACTGGACGAGATTCCCAACGACATCACCCGAGTGACGCCTGCCTCCTTCGAACCCACCATCGACTACATCGTCGTGAAGATTCCACGTTGGGCCTTCGAGAAGTTTCCGGAAGCGGATACGACCCTGACGACCCAGATGAAGTCGGTGGGGGAGGTGATGGCGATTGGCCGCACCTTCAAGGAGGCGTTCCTGAAGGGTGTCCGATCGCTCGAATTGGGCCGGAGCGGTGCCTCTCTCTTCGGCCAGCAATTCGAGGCGGACGAAGCGGGCATGGGCGCGCTGCATCGGCAGCTCGTCGTTCCGAGCGACCAACGCATGTGGGCCATCTTTCGGGCGCTCGAGGCCGGGTGGTCGGTCGACCAGCTTCATCAGCTCACGCACATCGATCAGTGGTTCTTGAGCCAATTCGCGTCGATCGCCGAGCTGGCACGCATGGCGGGCGATCTCGGCTTGCGCGAGATGTCGCCCGATTTGCTGCGCACGCTGAAGCGCTCCGGGTTCTCCGATCAAGACCTTGCCATCATCTGTGAGACGCGGGAGGAGGCCGTGCGCGCCCGGCGCGAAGAGCTCGCGCTGACGACCAGCTACAAACGGATTGACACCTGCGCCGCGGAGTTCGAGTCTTTCACGCCATACATGTACGGCAGCTATGAGGAAGAATGCGAGGCGGATCCGACGAGCCGACCCAAGGTGGTGATTCTCGGGAGTGGGCCGAACCGGATCGGCCAGGGGATCGAGTTCGACTACTGCTGTTGCCACGCCGCCTTTGCCCTGCGTGACGAGGGGTACGAGACGGTGATGATCAACTGCAATCCCGAGACCGTCTCGACCGACTACGACACGGTCGACCGCCTCTACTTCGAGCCGCTCACCTTCGAGGACGTGCTCGCCATCATCAAGCGCGAGGAGAGCGCGGGCGGCGATGTGTCGTGCGCCGTGCAGTTTGGCGGCCAGACACCGTTGAAGCTCGCACTGGCGCTGCAGGCGGCAGGCGTGAAGATCATCGGCACCTCGCCGGACTCCATCGACCTGGCCGAGGATCGCGAGCGCTTCGCGAAGCTGCTCTGGGATCTCGCGATTCCGCAGCCCGCCAACGGCATGGCGGCCTCGCGCGACGAGGCGCGCGACGTGGCTCGGCGTATTGGGTTCCCGTTGGTGGTGCGGCCCTCCTACGTGCTCGGCGGCCGGGCGATGGCGATCGTCTACGATCCGGGCAGCCTCGACCAGTACATGGCGAGCGCCGTGGACGTCTCGCCCGAACACCCGATTCTCATCGACAAGTTTCTCGAGGATGCGTTCGAGCTGGACGTGGACGCCGTGGCCGATGCGGCGGGGAACCTCGTCATCGGCGGCATCATGGAGCACATCGAGGAGGCTGGCATCCACTCGGGTGACAGCTCGTGCGTGGTGCCGCCCTACCTGGTGCCCGAGCGCCACCTTGCGACGATCCGCGACTATATTCGCCGCATCGCACGAGCACTGGGTGTTGTGGGCCTGATGAACGCGCAGTTCGCGCTCAGAGATGACACGGTGTTCGTGCTCGAGGTCAATCCGCGCGCGTCCCGAACGGTGCCCTATCTGTCGAAGGCCACCGGGGTGCCCCTCGCAAAGGTGGCGGCCCGTGTGATGGCTGGCCGCACCCTGCCGGAGCTCGGCCTGGTTGGCGATCTGGAAGGCACGGGCGTGTTCGTCAAGTCGCCCGTCTTCCCATTCGTGCGCTTCCCGGGTGTTGATACGTTACTCGGGCCGGAGATGAAGTCGACGGGCGAAGTGATGGGGGGCGGGACGTCGTTTGGCGTCGCCTATGCGAAGGCGCAGATCGGGGCCGGCCACAAGCTTCCGCTCTCTGGCACCGCGTTCATGAGCGTCAATGACAACGACAAGCGAAACGTGCTGCCGCTGGCCCGTGAGCTCCACGAGATCGGCTTCAAGATTACGGCGACGCGCGGTACCGCGGCTCACCTGCGGGCGCACGGTCTGCCAGCCGACGTCGTGTACAAGATCAACGAGGGGCGTCCGCACGTCGGTGACCGCATCTTGAACAAGGAGATTCACCTGGTCATCAACACGCCTCTCGGCCGCGAGTCGTTCTTCGATGATCGCACTGTGCGGCGCATCGCGATGCTGCACGGTGTCCCCTGCATCACGACACTCACCGGTGGCGCGGCGACGATTGCCGCGATCCGCGCCCTTCGCGACCATGGCCTCGACGTTCGGAGCCTGCAGGAGTACCACGAAGCGGTCAAGGTTCTTGGTTCTTAGGAGCCGGGCCAGAAGACATATGAAGCCGTGCAGACACGGCTCGGGATCGCAGAAAATCCACTCTGTACGGCGATGCTGATCGCCGGAACTGCAACAGCGCCCGCAGGCGCTCATCCGGCTCGCTTCGCAACCCGCGAAATTGCAGCGATTTCCGCTCCCCTTTCGTTCACGCCGACCTGTAACTGATCTTGCACGGCTTCTTTCACATGGGAGCCGTGGCCGTGCTACCCGCACTGGCGCTGCTGGCCGGTGCTGCTGTCGGAGCGACGTGGGCCGTGCCACAGCTGGCGCCGATCGGTCTGGTCGGCGGGTTGGTGGCCTGGCTCGTGGCCGCGTGGCGCTTTGTACGCGGTGGCGTGACCGGGTGCGGTGTGCTCCTTGCGGCTGGCTTCGCAGTGGCCGGTCTCTCGCTTGGCGGGGGAGCGGCGCGTCGGGCCTGGGCACCGCCGGGACTTGAGCCATGGCACGCGGATGCGGAGGCCGCTTCGGCCGAGGGCGCCGAGAGCTCGGTTCCACCGCCGATTGTTCTCGAAGGCTGGATACGTGCCGATGCGGAACAGACGCCGTATGGGGCGTCGTTCGTGCTGGATTTGCGTGCCGTCGACGTTGGCCGTCGGCGGGCCGCAGCCCAGGGTGGCGTTCGCGTGCACGTGGGGGGCCGATTCGTCGAGACACGCTACCGCGACTGGCGGGCCGGGCGGCTCGTTCGGCTACCGGCGACGCTCCGTCGCCCGCTGCCGTATCGCAACTTCGGCACCACTGATCAAGAGCTGGCACTGGCGCGGCGCCAGGTGAGGCTTCTGGCGTCGGTCAAGAGCGCGCTGCGAGTGGAGATCGTTCGGCGTGGACATCTGGCGGCCGAGATCGCGGCCAGCCTCCGTGCGCACGTTCGCCGCGTCGTCGCAGCGACGGTAGGTCGTCACGACCCGACGAGCGGCGCCATTGTCGTGGCGGTGCTGATGGGAGACCGAGCCGGTCTCGGCCAGGAGATCGAGGATCGCTTACAGCGCGCTGGCACGTATCACGTGCTCGCTATTTCCGGCGGGAACATCGCGCTACTGGCCGCGCTGCTCTTCTGGCTGCCAAGGCGACTCGGTGTGCCCGAGCGTGCCACGGCCCTGGCCGTCATCGTCCTGCTCGCTGGATATGCCGAGACGGTCGAGGGCGGGGCTTCGGTGCCGCGCGCTACGATCGTCGCCATTGTGTACTTGAGCGCACGCTTGTGGGACCATCGCACCAGTCCGATGAACGCGCTGGCGGTCGCGGCCGCGCTGCAGGCCGCGTTGACGCCGCTGGCGCTGTTCGACGCCGGCTTCGCGCTGTCGTTTGGCGCCACGGTCGGGATTCTGCACATGGCGTCGCTGGTGCGGGCGGGATGGCCGCGGATGAGGGAGCGCTCCACGCGGGCGGGGTGGCTCTGGCGCGCAGCGTTCTGGTTGCTCGCGTCGACCATTGCCGCGGAGATCGTGCTCATGCCCGTCAGCGCGCTCGTGTTCGCGCGGGCAACCCTCGCCGGACTGCTGCTCAACTTCGTTGCGATCCCGCTCATGGGGGTCGTACAGATCGTGGGGCTCGTGACCGTCGTGCTCGGCACCTTGAGCGTCGGGCTCGGAACCCTCACCGGCCTTGTTGCCCACATCGCGGCGCTGGCGATTGTCGAGAGCAGCCGGCTCGTCGACGTGGTGCCCTGGCTCGTGCGGGATGTCCCGCCTCCTTCGTGGGGCGCGCTGGCGGTCTACTACGGCGGTCTGCTGGGTGCCGTTCAGCCACCGAGGCACCGTTGGCGTCGACCAGCGCTCGCGTTGTGGGCGGCGTCCGCGGTCTGGATCGTGACGGGGGGCGTCCATGCGCCACGGCCCAAGCCCTGGACATGGCACGCTGGTGCGGGATCGCACCTCGCCGGTGAGGCGCACTCCTGGCTCACGGCGACGTTTCTCGATGTCGGACAGGGGGACGCAACGCTCCTCCAGCTGCCCGACGGCACAACGCTACTCGCAGACGCAGGCGGCACGCAGTTCGACGCGGCGTTCGATGTGGGAGACCGTGTGGTCTCACGCGCCCTGTGGGCCCTGGGCCTGCGACGGCTCGATCGGATGGGCATTACGCATGGCGATGCCGATCACGTAGCAGGCGCGCCGATCGTGGCGCGGCGATTCAATCCACGTCTGTTCTGGGAAGGCGTACCCGTCGTCGGACATCGAACGCTGGAGATGTTGAAGCGCCTGGCGCGCGACCGCGGCGCGGTCTGGCGGCAGCTCCGACGCGGCGAGGTCATCACGCGCGGCATGGTCTCTTTCACCGTCCTGCATCCGGGAGAGCCGGAGTGGGAGCGACGGCGCGCACGAAACAACGATTCGCTCGTGCTCGATGTGCGCTATGGCGATGTGTCGTTCCTCTTGCCGGGCGATATCGAGCGCGCGGCAGAAGAGGAGGTCTCCGCGCATGTCGCACCCTCACGGCTGCGTGTGCTCAAGGCGGCGCACCACGGTAGCCGTACGTCGACCACCACGCGCTTTCTCCACGCCGTAGCCCCGCGGGTCGTCGTGTTCAGTTGCGGGCGAGAGAATCGGTACGGTCACCCAGCAGCGGATGTAGTCACGCGTGTCCAGCGCACCGGCGCCTCCATTTTGCGAACGGATCGGGAGGGCGCTATTCAGCTTGCGACCAACGGCCGCGTGATCGTCGGCCGAACGATGTCTGGTAAGACGTTTATGGTGCGGTAAGGCGCTTGGCAGCGTTCCAGGCGGCGTCCATCTCGTCGAGCGTGACCTCATCCATCGCCTTGCCGCCCTCGGCCAACGCCTGCTGCATTGCCTCGAAGCGTTGCGTGAATTTGTCATTGGCGGCGCGCAGCGCCGCTTCCGGCTCGACGCCGAGCTTGCGCGCGAGGTTCACCACGGCGAACAGCAGGTCGCCGAGCTCTTCGGTGGTCTGCGGCTCGTCGCCGCGCGCGGCGGCTTCCTCGACCTCCGACATCTCTTCACGCACCTTCGCAACGACCGCCGCCGGATCCGGCCAGTCGAAGCCCACCGTCGCCGCCCGGGCGCTCAAGCGATACGCGCGAAGCAGGGCGGGCAGCGCGCGAGGGACACCGTCTATCACGCTGCGTCGCGTTTGTCCCTTTCGGTCGCGCTCGCGGGCCTTGATCTCCTCCCAGCGCACCTTGACGTCATCTGGCGTGGTGATGCGCACCGCCGTGTCGTCCGTCTCCCGTGCGAAGACATGCGGATGCCGGCGTATCAGCTTGTCGCCAACATCCTCGAGCGCATCAGCCAACGTGAAGAAGCGGCTTTCGGCGCAGAGCTGGGCGAGAAAGACGCCTTCGAAGACGAGGTCGCCGATCTCGCCGCGCAGCTCACCCATATCGTTGCGCTCGATCGCCTCGACGACCTCGTACGCCTCCTCGATGACATATGGCGCGAGGGTCTTGAGGGTCTGTTCGCGATCCCACGGGCAGCCGGTGGGCGACCGCAAGCGGGCCATGATGCCCGCCAACCGCTGAAGCGCAGCACCGGCGCGCTGGTGATCGGCAGGACGAGTCTCGCGCGTGGGCTCGGACATGGGCATGAACGGGCGCTCGGCCCTATGCTAGCATTCTCGAATGGCGGAAGCGCCGCCCTCGACCGTCTCTTTCACGGCGTTCGTGCTGTCGCTGGCGCAGGCGGCCGCCGTGCATTTTGGGGACCGGCCGGATTCCTCCACCGGTCAAAAGACCACCGATCTCGATGCGGCACGTCAGATGATCGACACACTAGCCATGATCGACGAGAAGATTCGTGGGAACTTGATTATCCAGGAGCGCCAGCTCATCGAACAGCTGCTATACGAGCTGCGGATGAAGTACGTCGAGATGACGCAGCGTTAGAGGTTCGAGGTTCAAGGTTCGAGGTTCAAGGTGGGGGCGTATCGACGTTGGTTGGTGAAAGCCCACGCGCCGTTGAACGTGGATCCTTCCACCTCGTCCGCCATCACCTTCGTGAGCAGGCAGTGCTGACCTCCGACCTTCCATCCCCGACCTTGAACCTCGAACCTCGAACCTTGAACCTTGAACCTCGAACCTCTGACCTCGAACCTCCTATGCGTGTTCTCTTCCTCGGCACGGGCACCTCACATGGGGTCCCGGTGATTGGTTGTCGCTGCGACGTCTGTCGATCCGACGACCCGCGCGACAAGCGCTGGCGGACGTCCATTCTCGTGACCCAGGACGATGGTCTACAGGTGTTGGTGGACACCTCGATCGACCTGCGTGCCCAAGCGCTGCACTTTGGTATCACGCGGGTCGACACCATCGTCTACACGCACAGCCATGCCGATCATGTGTTCGGCTTGGACGAGTGCCGGCGATTCAACGTCCTCAGCGGCGAAGCGCTTCCCCTGTACGCGGATGAATTGACGATGCGGGACCTGCGGCGGATCTTCGACTACGCGTTCGAGGCGCCGCCAGAGTTGGCGGGAGGCGTCCCATCGCTTGCGCCGCAGACGATTGACGGGCCATTCATGGTTGGGTCGACTCGCTGGACACCGATTCCCATTTTCCACGGCCGGCGCCTCATTCTTGGATTTCGGGTCGGACCGTTTGCGTACCTCACGGATTGCAGCGCCATCCCCGACCAGTCCTGGCCGCTGCTCGAGGGTGTCGACATGCTCGTGCTCGATGCACTTCGCGATCGCCCGCACCCCACGCACTTCTCGCTTGGTGAGGCCATCGAGGCGGCGCAGCGTGTCGGCGCCTCCAGCACACTTCTAGTCCACATGGCGCACGAGATCGGCCATGCGGCGACCTGCGCGCGTCTGCCGGCCGGGATCGAGCTAGCATATGATGGACTGGTCATTGACGTGCCGCCAGCCACCCAACAATCGGCATGACGACGCAACCGACAACGGGTCGGGTCAGCTTGGACATCCGTTACTTTCCGGATGATCCCTCGCCCGCCAATTGGCCGTACCCCGTGGTCGCGTTGGGCAACTTCGACGGCCTCCATCGCGGGCACCAGAAGATCATCGATCGCGTCGGTCGGCAGGCGCGCGAGCACGGCGGCACGGCGCTGGTCATGGCGTTCGAGCCGCACCCGCCGCGGGTCGTTCGGCCGGACAAGGCACCGCCATTGCTGATGACGCGTGCGCAGCGGCTGGAGGCGATTGCCCGCGCCGGCATCGAGGGCGTGGTCATCGTGCGGTTCACACCCGAGCTCTCGCGTTGGGAGCCGGAGCACTTCGTGCGCGAGGTGTTGATCGACTGGCTGCGCGTGGCGGAAGTGTGGGTGGGTGGGAACTTTCTCTTTGGACGCGACCGATCCGGCAACTTCTCGCTGCTGCGTGCGCTCGGTCAAGACCATGGCTTCAAGGTCGAGAAGATCGATCCGGTCCGCTACAAGGACTTCATCGTCAGCAGCACGCGCATCCGGCGTCTCGTTGCGGAGGGGCGGGTAGACGAAGCGGGCGCGCTGTTGGGCCATCATTACTACGTCGACGGCCTCGTGGTGCCTGGCGCGGGCCGCGGCCGAGGACTCGGGTTCCCGACGGCGAACCTGCAGACGGAGAATGAGCTATTGCCTCCACACGGCGTGTATGCGACGACAGTCACCATCGACTCGGCGATTCACGCGGCCGTGACCAATGTGGGCCTGCGCCCCACGTTCGGCGATCTCACGACGCCCATTGTGGAGACGCATCTCCTCGACTTCGATCGAGATCTCGCCGGCGCGCGTGTTCGCCTCGCGTTCGTGCAGCGGATGCGGCCAGAGAAGGCGTTCGCGAACGTGGAGGCGCTGCGAGCGCAGGTGACGGCGGACTGCGCAGAGGCGCGCGCCCTCTTCGGCCGGATTTCGCTATAGAATGCTTCCAGTCATGGCGGAGCCCACGACAGCTGCGCTGTCCAGGCGTGGCGTGTCAGTTACGTTGAGCGTTTCCGCGGACCAGCGGCACCTCGGGCTCCTGCGTGACATGACGAAACGGCTGGCCGCCTACGCTGGTGCGGAGGAGCCGGACGCCGCACGGCTGGGTGATGCCCTGGATCACGCCGTCGGCTGGCTGTTGCCGTATCTCGAGGAAGAGCCGGCGGGCACGGCCATCGAGGTTCAGTATGCCAGCACGCGTGAGGCGATGACGGCGCGCGTCAATTGCCGCCAGACATCCGTGGTGCAGGATCCCATCGAGTCGGCTCTCACCCAGAGCCGCATGGCGATGCTCGGTGACCTCGTCGATCGCGTCGACGTGGGACGCGACGGGCGCACCGCGTTCTGCCGGTTCACCTGTCAGCTGCCCTCGCACAAGCGGTGAGCTCCCGTACTGGGTTCCGCTGAGCGGCACAGCGTGCAATGCTGCCAGCGCAGCAGGGATCTCCGGCCGACAACATTCCGACATGCGTCTCTACAATACACTCACGCGCCAGGAGGAGGAGTTTGCGCCCGCACGCGGGAATGTCGTGCGCATGTACGCCTGCGGCTTGACGGTCTACGCGCGCGGCCACATTGGCAACTTCCGCACGTTCGTTGCGGTGGACTTGTTGCGTCGCATGCTGCGGCACGTCGCCCGCTATCAGGTGCGCTATGTGAGCAACTTCACAGACGTTGACGATCGGACGATTATCGAGTCGCGCAATGCCGGCATGTCCCTGCACGACTATACCGACCGGTACATCGCGACGTTCCGCGAGGATGCCGATACTCTGGGGATCGCACCACCTGACGAGTCGCCGCGTGCCACGGAGGATGCCAATCTCCAGGCGATGGCCGAGATGATCACGGCGCTCGAGCAGCGCGGTCACGCGTACCGAGGGGACGGATCCATCTACTTCAAGATCGCGTCGCTTCCCGACTACGGAAAGCTCGCGCAGCTCGACCATGCCGGCATCAAGCCTGGCGCCCGCATCGACGCCGACAAGTACGACAAAGAGAACGCGCGCGACTTCGTCTTGTGGAAGGCTGCGCGGCCCGGAGAGCCGACATGGGACCCCGGTCTCGGGCCAGGGCGGCCCGGTTGGCACATCGAGTGCTCGGCGATGGCCCTGCACTGGCTCGACGGGCCGCCCATCGATATTCATTGTGGCGGTGTGGATCTCATCTTTCCTCATCACGAGAATGAGATCGCGCAGGCCGAGGCGGCGACCGGGCAGCCGTTTGCGCGCTACTGGTTTCACGTCGAGCACCTGCTGCTGGAACGAGAGAAGATGTCGAAGTCGGCCGGCAACGTGTATACGATTCCCGACGTGCTCCGGGAAGGCTACCGCCCGTCGGCCCTGCGGTACGCGCTGCTTGCCGTCCACTACCGCAAGCAGCTCCGCTTTTCGTGGACGGTGCTGCAACAAGCGGAGGAATCGTTGCGGCGGCTGATGGCCTGTCTGGCGCGGCTCGACCTCGTCACGCGCGAGGCCGCCAGCCCGAGATTCGCAGAAGAGCTGGCAGAGAAGCGAGACCGCTTCCGCCGCTGGCTGCTCGACGACCTCAATGTGCCAGGGGCGCTTGGTGCGGTCTTCGACCTGGTGCGGGCGGTCAATGCCGCCGTAGATGCCGGCGAGCTCGGACGCCCGGACGCCGATCTCGTCCGTCGCACGTTCGACGAGTTCGACGACGTGCTGGGTGTGATGGCGCTGCGGCGGCGCGAGGAGGCGGCATTGCCGATGGCCGTCGACGAAATCGAGCGGCTCGTGGCCGAGCGCCAGAGCGCCCGCCGACGGCGCGACTTCGCGACGGCCGACCGAGTCCGCGGCGAGCTCGACGCCCGCGGCATTGTCGTCGAGGACACGCCAGCCGGGCCGAAGTGGAAGCGGAAGTAGCGCAGGCCTTTAGGCCTGCCGACTGGGATTTCGCGCCACGATTGGCAGGCCTAAAGGCCTGCGCTACGAGGATTCAAAACTCAGTGCTGTGAGACTGACCGTGATATCGAAGCCCCAGATCAAGACTCGGTTGCCGGGTCCGAACGCCAGGGCCATCATCGAGCGCGACGCCAGATTCGTCTCGCCATCCTACACACGCGGATATCCGCTCGTCATCGCGCGAGGCGAGGGGGCGATGGTCGAGGATGTCGACGGCAACTGCTTCCTGGACTGTGCGGCAGGCATCGCCACCAACTCCACCGGCCACTCACATCCGGACGTCGTCAGTGCGATAACGGAACAGGCGCATCGCTACCTGCACATGTCCGGCACTGACTTCTACTACGACCCGCAGGTCACGCTGGCAGAAACGCTCGACCGGATCGTGCCCATCGCGGGGCCGACCAAGTCGTTCTTTGGTAATTCTGGCGCCGAGGCGAACGAAGCGGCGCTCAAGCTCGCGCGCTATCACTCCAAGCGGAGCTTCGTCGTTGCGTTCTTCGGTGCGTTCCACGGCCGCACGATGGGTGCCCTTGGTCTCACTGCAAGCAAGGCGGTGCAGCGGGCAGGCTTTGGTCCGACGACCACGCCCGGCGTCTTTCACGCGCCGTATCCGGATCCGTATCGGCACCCACGTGGTCCCGAGGCGGCCGTCGACGAGTGTTTCGAGTATCTCGAGGATCGCCTCTTCGCCCAGTTGGTGCCACCCGACGAAGTTGCGGCCATTGTTGTCGAGCCCATTCAGGGTGAGGGTGGATACATCATACCGCCCACATCGTTCTTTCAACGCTTGCAGGCGCTGGCCAGTAAGCATGGCATCCTCATCGTCGCGGACGAGGTGCAGTCTGGTATGGGACGCACGGGGCGCATGTTTGCCTGCCAGCACTTTGGTCTCCAGCCTGACATGGTCACGATGGCGAAGGGTATTGCATCGGGGATGCCGCTTGGCGTTGCCACGGGTCGCGCCGCGCTCTGGGACTGGGCGCCTGGCGCGCATGCGAGCACGTTCGGGGGCAATCCGGTGTCCTGCGCGGCCGCGCTGGCGACTATTCGTTTGCTCGAGGGTAGCCTCATCGAGAATGCCACACGTGTAGGAGCGTATCTCCTCGATGGACTACGCGCGCTGCAGGAGAAGCACTCCCTGATTGGCGATGTACGTGGGCGGGGCCTGATGATTGGTGTCGAGCTCGTTCGCGATCGCCAGACCAAGGAGCGGGCCGTTGAAGAGCGCGATCAGGTCGTCGAAGAGGTGTTCAAACGCGGCGTGCTCCTCCTGGGCGCGGGGCGCAACGTCATTCGGTTCTCGCCGCCTCTGCTGCTGACGACCGATCAGGCGGATATGGCTCTCGCGGCGCTCGACGAAGCGCTCGGCGTCGTGGGGCGTGTGCGCGGCCAGGGCGCCACGGTGCGACGCTGAGGCATCAGGCCGTTCCCAGAGCTCTCGAGAACCACAAACGGACGCCTCGGAGAGTCCTCCCAGCCACGATGGTAGGGCGCGTTCGCCGAACGCGCCGTCGGCGTCGCCGGCTACCACGCGTCGGCCTCGAAGGCATTTTCGATGATCTCGATGGTCGGGCGCTGACCCACCGGCCAGAGAACCGTCACGACGTCGAAACGGCAAGCCCGATCGCCGAGGCGCCGATGGGACAGGTAGTCGCGTGCCATGGCTCGGAGACGCCGGCGCTTGATCCAGGTGACCGCCTCGGCCGGTTGGCCAAAGCTCACGGTGCGTCGCGTTTTGACCTCGACGAAGACGATTGTGCGCCGATGCTCGGCGACGATGTCAATTTCGCCACCGCGGGTGCGGTACCGCCGTTCAAGAATTGCGTACCCGTGGCGTACGAGCTCACGGCAGGCGAGGATTTCGCCCGATTCCCCGAGGGTTCCGCGCGGGTCGGCGGCCATACGGCGGATCGCAACAGCAACTTTCGGGCCGTCGTCACCGGGAGGTAAGCGGACGCGTACGCCGAGGGATCGACAGAGGCAGGCTCGTCACTCACGCCCCAGGCAGCTGGCTGAAACCTGCTTCAGCGTCTGGGGCTGCTTGCGCGGCGCGGACGTGCTGTGGTACGTTGTAAAATTGTCGCTTGGCGGAACGAGCGGGAATAACTCAGTGGTAGAGTGCGACCTTGCCAAGGTCGAAGTCGCGGGTTCGAATCCCGTTTCCCGCTCCATCCTCTTCCTGATTCAAGGAGCCGCGCACAGCGGGCCTCCCACCTAGTTCTCGGCGCCGTAGCCAAGTGGTAAGGCAGAGGTCTGCAAAACCTCCATCCCCGGTTCAAATCCGGGCGGCGCCTCCAATCACAAGCCTAGTGGACGTTGGCACTTGCGGGAGACGACTGATCCGCGATTGCCGGCGAGCTCAGTCCAAAACCGTCCATCTCGCCAAACGACCGCTCTTCGACCGCCTCGACGGCCTGACGGTGCGAGGCATCGATGAGTGCAGGTACAAAACAGGGACAGCACAAGGGTCACAATACCGTAGCAGGCGCACCCGTCGTGCTGCTCCCTGTGGTTGGGGTGTTCGACGAGTCGGCATAGGTGCAGACGACGAAACGCCCGCTGACCCGCACAGATGTGACGTGCATGCGAGCGGACAGGGTTGCGTCGAGTATCCTTCAGCGCGTGGCCAAGCTTCAGGCGGTCTACTATCGGGCGCCAGATGGCTCCGAGCCAGTCAACGACTTCATCGACCGGCTACCGGTCAAGCGTCAGGTGGTCTTGGACAATCAAATTGACCGCCTGAACATGCTCACGAGGTCCAACCCACCCCTTCCGTTTCCCCACAGCTCGCAGATCGAGGGCGAACTGCGCGAATTGAGATGCCACTGCGGCCGGGAACTCTACCGCATCTTGTATCAGAGATCTCGCAACCTGATCGTCCTCCTGCATATCTTCCGCAAGGACGGCGGCCAGGTGCCCGAGTCGGAAATCGCGACCGCCAAGCAACGTTGGAGAGATTTTCGGGCGCGGATGGATGCACCGACCCGCCGGCCCCCGCGGGCGGCGGGGCATGATGCGCCTTGATCGCGGCTTACCAAAAGTGATAAGCTGTGTGGCGACTCTGGAGGTGCGTCAGTGAATATCAGCCGCCCCGTAGGAAGCACCACCCAGCAGGCACAACGTCGGCGGGCGCGCGCAAGTGCCGCCTACCGTGCCGAGCAGCGTCGCCTCGCCCCATTCGAGGAAGTAGCCCGACTCGTGATCAGGCGACGCGCGGCCTTGGGCATCTCCCAGCAGGAGCTCGCGCGCCGCGTCGGGACCAGTCATTCGGCAATCTCCAGGCTCGAGAGCGGCCGCCACAAGACCAGCGTTGAGACGCTCCAGCGGGTGGCCGAGGCGCTCGGTGTGCGCTTGGTGCTCGGCTTCGAGAGCCGTTCTGAGGACACTCCAGTGCGCGAGCTGGTAAGCGTGTAGCCACGGCCTGCTGAGGAGCTTCGACAGCTAAACGAGATCCGCGGTCTCATCGTTCGGAATGACAACGCCATGATCGAGTCTTGGTATGAGCACTGTGGTCAGGTGTTGAAACGCGAATCGACGACATCGAGGCGACCGACGACGTCATCACGGCACGCCTGGTCGACGGACGCGTGATCAGTGTCCCATTGGCGTGGTCGTGGCGGTTGTCCGACGCAACGCCCAAGCAGCGGGCGAACTGGACGTTGATCGGCGACGGCCACGGCGTTCACTGGCCGGACATTGATGAGGACGTGAGTGCCGAGGGAATGCTTCACGGAATCCCGGCTCGTCGTCCTCGAGGTCGGCCGACGCGTCACCGTAGGCCTGCCTCCAGTGTGGCAATGCCGGCGAGCCGCGTGTCTTCCAGGGCGCTGCCGAAACGGCGTGCACGAGCAGCCCGGTCTGACCGTCAAGCGTGAACGCCGCGCCGCGTCATCTCGTGCGTCGCGGCCTCATGGTGGCTTCGTACAGCCCGGCCTCCTCGCCTGCTGTGGACATCTCGTCCAGTAGCTGGCGCCGCCGACGTTCACTGCGGCTTGTGAGCAGATCCAGCGGGATGTTGTCGAACATCTAGTTCATGCCGGTGCAGCGCTACCAGCAGCGTCTCATCCTGGGCGCCCGTCGCGCTCATCGTGCCCACGGTCGTCATCGTCGTGTGGGCAGATGCCGCCGTCGTCGGCCGGCCGCGCCGGACGCCGGTCGCTGGGCGGCGGTGTCGCGCGCCGAGAAGCTCATCGGCGTCGCGTGGGCCGGGTCCATGCTCGCGGCGACATGCGCGCGACTCTCCCTTCCGGATGGACCGCGTTCGACAGCATCGCGCTGCGCGTCGGCTTCACGGCGCTCAGTGTGGTCGTCGCGCTCGTCGCGATCGCTCATACCTTCATCACTCTGTCGGCGCTGGCCGCCGCGCTGCCGCTGCACCTCACTATTGGACGACATCCTCATTCAATATCGATCAAAGGGCCACAAAGAAGGTCTGAGACGAACAACTCTAGTCCGGCGGAAAGAGCGTCTACCTCGTCACGACTCGGAAACGGCAGCACGCCATGGACCAGGTTGCTCCGGACCGTATAGCAGTTCGAAAAGAACTGACCGGGTGACTTGTTCTGGTACTTCCGGGCGCCGAGTCTGCTCTCAGCAAGACGCTTTCCTGCGCGACTTATGGACTCCTGCTTCAGCCAGCGCAGCGAACCCAGGATAGAATGCCGCTCGGCCGGGGGTCAGCGACGGTTCAGCCTGTGTTGCAGCAATTAGCGACTCGACGTGCTGGCGCGCCGCGGCGTCGCGCGGACGCGGCTCGAGCAGTGCCTCGATTGCCATGACGCGCAGTAGGAATCGCGCATCAGCCGACGGCTGAAAGAAGGAGGCATTAAATACTTCGAACGCTATCCGCTCCTTCGGCGTCAGCTCCACGTCGTCTCGAGTGCCCGGCGGAACGTGCGCTCGAAGCGGTCCGGAGGAACGCCGCGAAGAGCAGTCGCTGATGTCGATGCGAATCGTGGCCATGGATCGGCAGCGAAGACCATCATTCCATGGACGTCGTTGAGGACCCTCTCGCCACGTTGAGCCTCCAGCCACTGCAAGCCGTACGTCGTGAATGCTCCCTTGGGTGCCCTGTCTCCAAAGTCAGCACCGACGCGGACGTGAGCCATCGTCCGCAGAAGCACGCGCCAATACAGGTCACCCGCACGTGTTGCCGTTTCCTCGGAAGCGAATCCCTCACCAATGAGGACGAGGCGCTCGCTGTCCTTAACGGCCTTGTCCTTGTCCCACGCCCGCAACTGAACACGATCACCTGGCGCTAGGGACGGGAGGTCCACAGTCGGCGCCTCGATGTTGATGCTGTCGGTGGGCGATCGATGAAAGCGGATTCGGAATGCGTAGCGCACTGCTGCTCAATATCCGTCCAACGCAATCGCGATGAGCCGCGGCGCAGGGCTCGTCAGCCGAGCCGACAGCTCCATCGCATGTTAGGCCGTTCACACATTCTTACGCGGCATGGTCGATGACTTCGAGCACCTGCCGGTGCCCAAGTCGAAGGTCGCCGACGAACGCGACGGTCTACCCGACGTACTCCGACCGCATGTGCTTGTGCGCGTGGATGTTAACACGAATGCCATCACAGCGATCATGAACGTGGTTGGCTGCGAACACCGCGTTGGCCGCCGCGCTCGCGGCCAACCGTGTGAGCATGATCACCGCGCAGCGGTCAACCCACTCCAGATCAACGAGTTCGCACCGTCGGCTGAACACGCGCGGGGGTAGTTGGCGGTGCGATCTGCTGTGCCGCGGGGAGATCATCGAGGTCGGCCAGGGGACTTTCGCGGTGGGCGGGGTTGACCTGACGCCACATGCGATAGCGCTGGTCATAGTCGTCGCGGTGAAAACGGACCTGATCTGCCCGATGCTCGTCGAGGTCCTCGATCCGCAGGCTTTTCAGTGTGCTTCGTCTCGAGCCCGTTAACCTTCCGATAGGCCCTTCATCCGTCCTATCGTCCACGAGCGCAACGGCGGCGGCAGACACGAAGACACCAACGCTAACCGGCGCCAGTCCATCGGCTGGATCAAGCCCGCCTCACTCGACCCTCCTTCCAAGAACCGTTGCAGCCGGCTTTCTCGATCAAGTGACCCGCAATCGTGCGGTAGGCGATGCCCAGTACCTGGGTCAGGATTTCGGATCGGGTTGATTAGCCGTTAAGGTTGGACGTTAAGCGCGTGGGAAGCCGACCTCGGCTAACATGCAGCGCGGTGGGCTTGATGTGCGTCGACGCGCTCAGAGAATACCGCGCACGGCGAGAAACAGCACCGACGGCGCGAGCAGGCAGCCGACGCCGGTGTAGAACGTCGCCGTCATCGCGCCGTAGGGCACGAGCTTCGGATCGGTGGCGGCGAGTCCGCCGGCGACGCCGCTGGTCGTGCCCATCAGGCCGCCGTAGATCATGGCGGCGTGCGGGTTGTCGAGGCCGATCCGGCCGGCGACCAGCGGCGTGCCGACCATTACCAGCACCGACTTCGTGAGCCCCGCCGCCACGCTCAGGGCGATCACGCCGGACTCGGCGTCCAGCGCCGTCCCGGTCACCGGGCCGACGATGTATGTGGCCGCACCCGCGCCGATCGTGCTGACCGACACCGCGTCCGTGTACCCGAATGCCAACGCCACGATCGCGCCGACGACGAACGACAGCACGACGCCGATGACGATCGAGGCCGCGCCAACCGCGCCCGCTTTGCGCAATTCGTCGAGATCGGCGCCGAACGCGGTCGCGACGATCGCGAAATCCCGAAACATCGCGCCGCCCATCAGGCCGAGGCCGGCCAGTACCGTGAAATCCGCGAGGCCCTGCCTGCCGCCGGTCACCGCGCCGCCGATGTACGCCAGCAGCAGGCCGATCGTGATGGCGATCGCCGAGCCGTGCACCCTTCCGCGCGTCAGCTTCGACGACAGCCAGTACGAGAACCAGACGAGGATGCCGACGAAGACGAACGCCGTGATCAGCGCGCTCTTCGCGAGGACCTGCGCCAGCGCATCAACCAGCATCGCGGCTGCCTGTACCGAAGCGCGCCAGCACCGGGATCATCGCGAAACTCGCCGCGACCGCGGCAACGCCGGCCGTAACCGCCATCCAGCCGCTCGAGACCGCGGCGGCGACGTCCTGCCGGGCCGCCATTGCGACGACGATCGGGATGTACATCGCGTTCCAGAAGTTGACGCCGCTTGCCGTAAGCGGGCTCAGCCGGAGGCGCTGGTGCGAAAGATTGGACAACAGAATCAGCAGGAGCAT